>JASFWR010000173.1:0-7831 GCA_050049155.1 Planctomycetota bacterium
CCAGGGCAATGCGCTCGCGGTCGAAGTCGACGCGGAGGACCTGAACCTCGAGCTCCTGCTCGAGCTGGACCATCTCCGAGGGGTGGTTGATCCGGCCCCAGGACATGTCGGTGATGTGCAGGAGGCCGTCGATGCCGCCGAGGTCCACGAACACGCCGAAGTCGGCGATGTTCTTGACCGTACCCATGCGGATCTGGCCCTCGGTGATGTCCTTGAGCAGCGTCTCCTTCTGCTTCTGGCGCTCCTCTTCGAGCAGCTTCCGGCGGGAGACGACGATGTTCATGCGCTCCGCGTCGATCTTGATGATGCGCGCGCGCACCGGCTCGTCGATGAAGTCGGAGATGTCGTGGGTGCGGCGCAGCGCGACCTGGCTGGCCGGGAGGAAGACGTTGACGCCCTCGACGTCCACGAGCAGGCCGCCCTTGATCTTGCGCTGGACGATGCCCTGGACCTCGTCGCCCTCCTCGTACTTCTGGGAGACGTGCTCCCAGGCGCGGAGGCGATCGGCGCGGCGCTTCGAGAGCACCGACATGTCGTTCTCGTCGAGGCCCTCGAAGTAGACCTCGAAGACCTGGCCGCTCGTGGGCAGCTCGTCACCGAACTCGTTCAGCGAGATCTGGCCCTCGGCCTTCCCGCCGACGTCCATGATCACGAGCCCGGTGCGCTCGTCGACCGTGTCCACCTTCGCGTGGACGATCTGGCCGGGGAGGATGTCGACGATCGACTCGTTGAGGCTCTCCGCGAGGTCCTCGAGGGTCTCCGTCCCGAAGGACTCTGCGACTCTCTTCTCCAGCTCGGCGGGGTCGAGCTCGTACTTGCGGACGCGGCGCGATGCGACGGCCATGGGATGAACGTGTTGTGACTTGCGGTCTCGAGCGCGGCCCGCGGCGGTCGCTTGGACCCGCGGGGGATGGTGGGGCGTCGAGGCCTGGCCTTGGGAGCGTCCGGCGGGGAACGCTCCCGCTGCGACGTCGAGACCGGGCTCCAGGACCCGGTTCGAGCCGGGAGTTGTAAGCGCTGGAACGCCCCGAAGCGACCCCCCTCATGGGGGTTTCCGGCCCTGGGACGCCTTCCAGGCTCCCCCGGTCCCTCGGCCGGCCCCTCGGCCAGCAGCCGGGGTCTCAGCCAGCAGCTGGGGCCTCAGCCAGCAGCCGGGGCCTCAGCCAGGTCGCCGGGCGATGGCCAGCTCGGCCACCCGCTCCAGCACCTGCTCCGCGGTGAGGGTGTCGGTGTCCACCCGCACGGCGTCCTCCACCTCCACCAGCGGCGAGTCCTCCCGCTGGCTGTCGTGGGCGTCCCGCCGGGCCAGGTCGGCCTCGTAGGTGGCCGCGAGCTCGGGGCGCCCCTCCTCCGTGGCGCGCCGGAGCGCGCGGACCGCGGGGCTCGCCAGCAGGAAGACCTTCAGGTGAGCCCCGGGGAAGACCACGGAGGTGGTGTCCCGCCCCTCGGCCACGACGCCGCCGCCGCTCTCGGAGGCGGCCCTGGCCACGGCCCGCTGGGACTCCACGAGGGCCCGCCGCACCCCGCTGTGGGCGGCCACCTCCGAGACGTTGGCCGTCACGTCGGCGCCGCGGATCGCGGGCTCACCCGGCCTCCCGTCGATGGACACCTGGCCGCGGTCGTCGAAGCCGAGGGCGACCGTGGCAGCGAGGGCGGCGCAGCCGTCCCCGTCGGAGGGCGCGACGCCCCGCTCCAGGGCAGCCAGGGTCACGGCGCGGTACATGGCGCCGGTGTCCAGGAAGGTGAGCCCCAACCGGCTCGCGAGGGCGCGGGCCAGGGTGCTCTTGCCCGACGCGGCGGGGCCGTCGATGGCGATGATCATCGCGGGCTCCCCGGACCGGCGGGCCGGGGCGAGGAGGGGGCTTCGGGGCTGGGGCGGTTCATGCGGCGGGGATGTTATCCCACGAGCCGGTCTCGAGGCCCGCCTTCCCCACCCGGAGCAGGTCGCGCTCCCAGCCCCAGGCCCCCACCACGATCCAGCGCACGGGCTCGCCGCCCGCGCCCTCGAGCGCCTCGTCGCGCGCGTCGTGGGCGTGGCCGCAGACGAGGGCGGAGGCGCCCGTGAGCGCGGCCACCCCCGTCACCGCCGCCCGCTGGATCGCCTTCTCGTCCGGCAGCTTGGTCGGCTTCGACGCCTCCGAGAGCCCGCGGAGGCGCGCCCCGATGCGGCGGGCGAACCACATGGGCGCGAGCCAGGAGACGAGCCGGACCGGCGGGAAGCGCCAGAGCCACCGCAGCCGGAGGTAGCCCCGGTCGCGGGTGCACAGGGCGTCCCCGTGGACCATGGCCGCGCGCTCCCCGGACGGCAGCTCGGCCACGAACCCGTCCGGGTGAAGGGACCCGCCCGTCCGGCGGTCGAACCACGGGCCGAGCAGGGCGTCCCGGTTGCCCGGGACCACGTGGACGGCGACGCCCCGCCGGGCGAGCCGCTCGAGCGCGTCGAGCACCTGCCCGGACCCCTCCATGCCGGCCTGCCGCCGGCAGACCCACATGTCGAAGAGGTCGCCCAGGCAGACCAGCGCGGGGACCCCCTCCAGCCCGTCGCAGAGGCGCGTGAACCGCTCCGACCGACCGTCGCCCAGGGGAGCGAGGTGGAGGTCGGTGATGACGAGCGTCCCCTCTGGCAGGGGCACGCGGGTCACGGGAACCGCCCCCGCCGGCAGCGCCGCGGCGTCAGGAACCACCGGCGGACTCCCCGGCGGCCCCGTTCGGATCGGTCCTGTCCGGATCGATCCCGAAGTCCCGCAGCTTCTCCCAGAGGACCTTGCGGGAGATGCCCAGCAACTCGGCGGTCTGGGAGCGGTGGCCGCCCGTCGCCTCCAGGGCCACCTTGATGTGCTCCACCTCGCACTCCCGCGTGACCTCGCGCAGGGGCCGGACCTCCACCTGCACCTCCGCGGTGGAGCGCCAGCGGCCGTCCTGGGGCAGGAGGTCCTCGGCCTCCAGCTTCGAGCTCGTCCCCGCCAGCGCGATCGCGCGCTGCACGGCGTTCTCCAGCTCGCGCACGTTCCCCGGCCAGGCGTAGCGCTCGAGCATCTTCAGGGTCGAGCGTGAGACGTCGTACGCGCGGCCGCCGCCGTGGCGCTCGATCATCGCCTGCAGGAGGAGCGGGACGTCCCCACGCCGGTCCCGCAGGGGCGGCAGGGCCACGGGGACGACGTGGACCCGGTAGTAGAGGTCCTCGCGGAAGCGCCCCTCGCGCACGAGGTCCCGCAGGGGGAGCTTCGTGGCGACGACGACCCGGAAGTCCGAGGAGAGGGTCTGCTCGCCGCCGACGCGCTCGAACTCCCGCTCCTGGAGCACCCGCAGCAGCTTGACCTGCAGGGGGAGCGGCATGTCGTCGATGTCGTCGAGGAAGAGGGTGCCGCCGTCAGCGAGCTCGACCCTGCCGCGCCGGGCCTGCTTGGCGTCGGTGAACGCGCCCTTCTCGTGGCCGAACAGCTCGGCCTCGAGGAGGTCGAGGGGCAGCGCCCCGCAGCCGAGGGCGATGAAGGGGCCGGAGCGCCTCGGGCTGAGGTCGTGGATGGCCCTCGCCACACGCTCCTTGCCGGTCCCGCTCTCGCCCTCGATCTCAACGGTCGCCTCCGTCGCCGCCACGGTCCGCACCCGCTCGAACACGGCCTCCATGGCCGGCGAGGCGCCGATGATCCCCTCGATCCCGGCGGGGCCCGCGGCCTCCAGCCGCTCGCGCAGGACCCGGTTCTCCTCCTCGAGATCGGAGACCCTGGAGAAGGTCTCGAGGCGCCGGAGCACGGCCTCGTTGCGGAAGGGCTTCTGGATGTAGTCCACGGCGCCGCGGCGCATGGCGTCCACCGCGTCGTCCACCGTCGCGTACCCGGTCATCAGGAGCACCGGCCGGTCGGGCGCGAGCTCCATGGCTCGGTCGAGGATGGCCATCCCGCCGGCGCCAGGCATGCGCACGTCGGTCACCACCGCGTCCGGAGCCGGCTCGGTCTCCAGGGCCTTGAGGGCGCTCGCCGTGTCGGTCGCCCCGATCACGTCGTGCCCCGCGTCCTCGAGGGCGTCGCGGAGCGTCACGAAGATGGTGACCTCGTCCTCGGCGAGGAGGACCCTCATTACTGCGCGTGGCCGGAGCCGCCGTCGACGCGCCGCTGGTCCATGACCTCGCTGTCCGCGTTGCGCCAGCCCGCCTCGGTGGCGATGGAGGCCAGCGGGTGGACCTCGCCGGTCCCGACCCGGTCGGGGCGCACGAAGCCGCAGCGGTTGCCGCCGGTGGCGACGGCCTCCTCTAGGCCCTCGTCCGCGCCCTCGAGGAGCGCGTCGAAGAACAGCGTCCGCTCGGTGGCGCCGCCCTGGTCGTGGGACCCGCCGAGGGACAGGGTCACGCGTATCTGGCGCCCCTCGCTGATGAACTCGAGCTGCCGGGCCGCCTCGAGCAGGCGCGTGCTCATGACGTCGATGCCGGCGGCGTCCGTGTGCGGGACCACCGCGAGGAGGCGGTCGTCCGCCATGCGCCCGAGGAAGTCCGAGCTGCGCGTCTCCGCCTTGAGGAGGCGGATGATCGTGTCCACGATCTCCTCCTTGGAGTCGTAGCCGTACATGTCCCGGAGGTGGCCGAGCCGGTCGATGGCGATGATGAGGCAGGAGATGGCGTAGCCGTACCGCTGGGCACGGTTGAACTCCACCCGCATCAGGTGCTGGATCTGGGCCAGCGAGAAGAGGCTCTTGTCGGCTTCGTTCTGGTTCATCGCGTCGTCGGACCGGGGCGATCGAGGTGTCGGAGTGGCTGAGGCTCCTGCAGAGCGCTCAGCCCAGCGGCAGGCAGAGGAGATGAGCCGGGAGGAAGGTCGGCAGCAGGACGCCGGGGGTGACCGCGTCGACCATGCGGTCGATGATCCCGTTGAGGTCCCACTCGTACTTTACTCGTGCGAGGATGAGCAGGGCGAGGATGATCGCGCTGTAGACGCTGATGGCGATCACGTTCGCGACGAAGAACGCCGTGGTGTTCCGGGCCGCCCCGCGCATGCGACGGGACGCCCCCTTGATCCCGCGCTGGAACGACGCCATCAGGAGATCCCTTTCGAGACGCCCGGCACGCTCCAGGAACTTGGGGTCCCCCGTCGCCCCGGGCGACCCCGCGAGGATGGCCCGGGCGGCGGCGTCGGCGTCCCACTCCTGCTGGACGACCGCCGACTGCCAGCGCTTGACCACCCCCTTGTCCGCGAGCCCGACGTCCACGAGCACGCCGGCGGCCAGCCGCTCGTACGCCCGCAGCTGCTCCGGAGCGAGACCCGGCGTCGCGGAGGGAGACGCGGCCGTCGCGCTGGGGGACACCTGGGGGGGGGCCGCAGCCGGCGCCGGCTCCTCGATCTCCTCAAGGACCGCCCCCCCGAGGTCGAACTCGAAGCGCGCCCCGCACCACTCGAACGTCGCCCCGTGGTCCAGCAGGAACTCCTCCACCACCTGCCCCCCCACCGTCAGGGGCGCGTCCCCGCGGACCCGGACGACCTTGTGGGGGTCGTCCCACAGGTGCAGCTCCCCCTGGGCCCCGGGCACCACCACGTGGATGCCCCGGTCCCCCTCGGCCCCGATCCGGGTCAGCCCGGGCCGCAGCGGCGCGCTGTGGGACGTCCCGGAGGACTGGACGGTGAGCGTGGCCTCGTTCATGGAGGGAGGTGATACTCGATGAAGCTCGGGGTTCGCCACCTCGGCGTCCCCCTTGATGGGTCGCCGGCCGAGCGTGACCCGTGCCTCCCCCACGACTAGTCCGCCCATGACCGCAAGCCACACCCTCGCGCGCTCGCTCCCCCACCGCCTCGTCCCGCTCGCGGCCGCGGGCCTGGCCCTCGCGGCGGCGACGTTCGCCCATGAAGGCCAGGATGGGTGGCTCGTCCTCCCCCTGCCCGCCCCCCCGACGGAGAGCCACCAGCCTGCGGCGCTGCTGGACGGGCGCCACCTGCTCGGACCGTCCGACGAGCTGCGACCCGGCAAGGACCTCGGCGAGCCGCTGCCCCGCCGCCTCGCCGAGGACGTGGTGATGGCGGCGGTCCGGGACGTGGGCGGCGGCACGGTCGTCCCCCTCGACGGCGCGCTGATGGTCCGCGGAGCCGCGGCCGCCCGGGAGGCGGCGCGCGCCAGCCTGAGCGAGCTGCAAGGGCAGCTCGACGCTCTCCGCTTCGACGTCGGCGTCCGGCTCCTCGCCGCCCCTGACGAGGAGCCGCTCATCGACCGCCGCCGGACCATGGGCACCGGGGACCTGGAGGCCTTCGGCAGGCGCGAGCGGCGAGCCTTCGTCCACGGCTTCGACATCGAGGTCGCCACCGACGTGGCCACCGCCTCCCCCAACGTGGGGACGGCCCTCACCGGAGCGACGGTGCACCTGTGGACCTCCACCGTGCTTGTCGACGGCGCGCGGCGCCTGCACGTCCAGGGGCTCCTCGACCTCGCGGAGCTGACCGAGCTGAGCCGCTTCGACACGGGGCTGCTGACCCTGGGCGCGCTGGAGCACCCCGTCGTCGAGTCCGTGCAGGTGCTCTTCTCGGGCCTCGTGCCCGCGGACGGTCCGCTGCGCCTCGAGGTCGCCCTCGGCCCCGACGGGTCGGAGTCCAGGACGCTCGAGATCGACGCGCGGCCCGCGGCGGACCCGCGCGCCTCCGACCAGGTGGTCGACCTGGCCCGCGGCCTGTGGCGCGAGCGCCTCCGCGTCGCCCACACCCTCGTGGACGCGGAGCCCCCCGCGGCGCGGCCCGGAGCCACCCCGGCCAGCCTCGCGCAGGTCCACGCGCGGCAGTTCGCGGACCGCAAGGCGCTCCCCCCGAGGAGCACCGAGTCCCTCCTCCTCGGCGCGGCGGAGCGGCCGGGCGAGGCGGCGCTGCTGCGCCGCCTCAACCTGGCCCTCGACCCCCTCTCCGCGCCCCGGACCGTCTCCGTGGCCTGGGAGGGCTTCCGCGCGAGCGTCCCGGCGATGGACGGCGCCCTCGTCCGGGTCTCGCGGACCCGGGAGACCACCGTCGTCCGCCGCTACTTCGCGCAGGTGGCCAACGAGGCCGCGCTCTGCGAGCCCGAGGTCGAGCGCGTGATGACGGGCACCGTCGTCGAGGGCGTCGTGCGCGATGGCGTGCTCCACGGCCGGGGTCACCGCGGCTCGATGGAGGTCGACCGGGTCCACGCGCCGGAGTCCGGCGACAGCGGACGCCTCGAGCTCCCCGTTCGGAGCGACCGCTCCTTCCCGCTCCTCTTGAGGTCGGGCCGGACGCTGACGCCCGAGCCCGGGCTCACCATCACCTGGGGATCCGCCGAGCGCTGACCCGCCCGGCGCTGGCGTCCTGGACGGCGCAGCCGCAGGAGGCGGCGCTGTCGGGCTGGCGCGCCGAACCAGCCCGGCGGGAGAGGGGACTCGACGGGCCTCCCGGGTCGTTAGGCTGGAGGTCCGAACCGGCGTCCGCCCACCCACCACCTTGAAGCTCGGCCTCAACCAATCCGCTCGCCTGGAGCAGCGACTGATCCAGTCGCCGCAGATGATCCAGGCCATGCAGGTCCTGCAGCTCCCGCTGCTGGAGCTGTCCGAGCGCATCGAGCAGGAGCTGGTGGAGAACCCCTTCCTGGAGGTGGTGGAGCCGGAGCAGGACGACGGCGCCGACACCGGGGCCGACCGCGAACCCGCGACGGACGGCGCGGACGCCATGCTCGACTACCTCGAGCGCATCGACCGGGACTTCGGCGACGGCGGCCCCCCCCGGGCGGTCGGCGGCGAGGAGGGCGACCGGAAGTACGAGGCGATGCTGAACGCCCCGGAGGGCGCCCGGACCTTCGCCGCCGACATCCTCGACCAGCTCAGCGCCCTGGAGCTCACGGACCGCGAGCGCACGGT
>JASFWR010000010.1:0-22164 GCA_050049155.1 Planctomycetota bacterium
GCCTGAAGGCGCGCGCGAGCAAGCGGGACCTGCACGTGCTCGACGTCCTGCCCCTGGGAGGCAAGCGCCAGCTCGCTGTCGTCCGCTGCTACGACCGCACCTTCGCCCTCGGCCTCGGGGAGAAGAGCGTCGACCTCGTGGCCGAGCTGGACACCCAGGCGGTCGACCACGACCGCGGGGCCGGCGAGGCCCAGGCCGAGGCGCCGTTCATGCAGCGCCTCGAGCAGGCGAAGGCCACGCTCCTCGGCGTCCGAGAGCTCGAGCCCCGACCGCCGGCGGCGATCCCCGGCGCGCCCACACGCCCCACGGCCGCCGCGGAGGCCGCCCCGCCGACCGCGCCCGGAACGTCCACGAGGGAGTTCGTCGCATGAGGTGGCTCGCTCCGCTCCTCGTCCTGATCCTCGCCCTCGGCGCCGGCAGCCCGCCGGCGCTGGCGACGTCTCCTGCTCGGGCGGCCGCGCCCGCCCAGGCGGACCTCACGGCCCAGGACGCGGCGCCGACCTCGCCGGCCACCGAGCTCGCGCCGGAGGAGTCCGCCGCCGTGGCGGGCCCCGTCCAGAACGAGGCGCCGACCGTCAGCCAGAAGGAGGGCCGGCTCTCCTCCGCGGTCGAGATCGCGCTCCTGCTGACGATCCTCAGCCTGCTGCCGGCGATCCTCATCACGCTCACGAGCTTCACCCGCATCGTGATCGTGCTGTCGTTCGTGCGTCGGGCCCTCTCCCTGAACGAGCTGCCGCCCAACCCGGTCATCATCGGCCTCGCGCTCTTCCTGACCATGTTCGTCATGGCGCCGGTGGGGTCCGAGCTCTACGCCGAGGCCTGGACGCCCTACGAGAAGGGCGAGATCGAGATCGAGGAGTGCGCCGACCGCGCCTGGGGCACCCTGAGCACCTTCCTCGTCGCCAACACGCGGCAGAAGGAGCTCGCGCTCTTCGCCGAGATCGCGGGCAACGACGAGGCGGTGGCCTACGCCTTCACGGGGACCATCGAGGGGGACGGCGAGGACGCCATGGCGGCGCCGCAGATGTCCGCCGAGGACCTGCCCCTCACGGTGGTCATCCCGGCCTTCATCCTCAGCGAGCTGAAGACCGCCTTCCAGATGGGCTTCCTGCTCTTCCTGCCGTTCCTGGTCATCGACCTGGTCGTCGCGAGCGTGCTGCTGTCCATGGGCATGTTCATGCTCCCGCCCGTCATGATCTCGACGCCCATCAAGGTGCTGCTCTTCGTCCTCGTCGACGGCTGGCGCCTGGTGACCGCGTCGATCGTCACGTCCTTCGCCCAGATCACCGGAGGCTGACCCGTGGCCCTCGACACCTTCATCGTGGACCTCGCGCGGGAGCTGATCCTCGTGGTGCTGGTCATCTCCGGGCCGATCATGGGGATCGGGCTGATCGTCGGCGTCTCGGTCAGCCTCTTCCAGGCGCTGACCTCGGTCCAGGAGCAGACCCTCTCCATGGTCCCGAAGATGCTCGCCGTCATGGGGGCCACGCTGCTGATCCTCGCCCCGGCGCTGCAGTACCTCGGGAACTACACCGCGCGGATCCTCAACACCCTGACGGAGTTCGGGCTGCAGTGATGGCGATCCTCGCGGCTCAGCAAGGGGCGTCCGGCCTCCTCGACGCGCTCTTCATGCCTGGCATGCTGGAGAGCGTCGGCCTGTTCGCCACGCGTACGGGCGCGCTGCTGCTGCTGACGCCGCTGATCGGCTCGGGGGCCTCCTTCCAGGGCTACAAGATCGCGCTGGTCGTCTCCGTGAGCGCGGCGATGTTCCTGGCCCAGGGGCTGCCGCCCGTCGTGGTGGACTCCTGGTTCGAGCTGGCGCTCCACATCGGCCGTGAGATGGCGCTCGGGTTCAGCCTCGCCTTCGTGCTCCACCTCGTGCTCACCGCCATGCGGGTCGGCTCGGAGCTCATCGGCAACGAGATGGCCTTCACCATGGCCAACTCGGTGGACCCCAGCACCGGCGAGTCGATGCCGGTGCTGTCGAGGATGAACGAGTCGCTGTTCTTCCTCGCCTTGCTCTCCGTCGACGGCCACCACTGGGTGGTCCGCGCCCTCGCGGAGTCCTTCGACCGCGCGCCGGTCGGGGCCCTGCAGATCGGCGCCGACCTGCCGCACATGATCGCGGGCTTCTTCTCGCAGATGTTCTCGGCGGGCATCGCGTTCGCCGCCCCGATGCTGGCGCTCCTGATGATGGTCTCCCTCGTGATCGGCCTGATCGCGCGGGCGGTTCCCCAGGTGAACGTCCTGGAGATGGGCTTCAGCCTCCGGGTCGGCGGCGGTCTCGCCGCGATCGGTCTCCTCAGCCCCACCCTCGCGCCGGCGATGCACGCGCTGCTCGAGCACTTCATGGCCGGCCTGGAGGCCGGACTCGACGCGATCGAGGTCTGACATGGCGGACGAGGACAAGGACTCGAAGACCGAGGAGGCGACGCCCCGGCGCCTCGAGGAGGCCCGGGCGGACGGCCAGGTCGCCATGTCGACGGAGTTCGTCGCGGGGGTGATGCTCGCGGCCACCGTCGGCGCGATCCTCGTGGTGGGCAGCGGCCTCGTCGAGGCCGCGGGCCTGCTGGTCGTGGACGGGGCCCAGGAGGCCGCCCGGCTGGCGGTCGAGGAGCTGGTGGTGGGGGACTTCACGGGCCTCCTGCGCCGCGCCGGCGCGTCGGTCTTCGGGCCCCTGACCCTGCTGGTGGCCCCGGTCCTGCTGGTGGGGCTGCTCGTGGGCTACGGCCAGATCGGGGTCCAGCTCTCCCCGAAGGCCGTCGCGGTCAAGCTCGAGAAGCTCGACCCGATCGGCGGCTTCAAGAAGGTCCTCGGGCCGCGCGGCTTCATGCGCACCGGCCTCGGCGTCCTGAAGATCACGATGATCGCCGCGGCGGTCGGGATCGTCTGCTGGTTCGAGATCCCCGCGCTCTCGTCGATCGCCGGCACGGACGTGCAGACCTGCCTCGTGGCCATCGGCCGGCTTCTCTTCCGCACGACCCTCGCGGGCCTGCTGGTGATCATCGCGATCTCCTTGATCGACCTGATCTACCAGCGCTACCAGTTCGCCAAGGACATGCGGATGTCGAAGAAGGAGATCCGCGACGAGCACAAGAACTCCGAGGGCGACCCGCACGTGAAGGCGCGCATCCGCCAGATCCAGCGTGAGGTGGCCATGGGCCGGATGATGGACGACGTCCCCGACGCCACGGTCGTGATCACGAACCCGACCCACTACGCGGTGGCGCTCCGGTACGTGGACGGCTCCGACGCGGCGCCGACGGTGCTCGCCAAGGGGCTCGACGAGGTAGCGCTCCGCATCCGCGCGGTCGCGGCCGAGCACGACGTGCTCGTCGTGGAGGAGCCGCCCCTGGCCCGCGCCCTCCACCGCGCCTGCGACATCGGGGACCCCGTCCCGGAGGAGCTCTTCGAGGCCGTCGCGAAGGTCCTCGCCTACGTCTACCGCGCCCAGGGGGCCGTGGCCGCCTGACCTGAACCGCCATGGAGAGCTCGATCAAGAACGGGGGCGCCGACCGCCTCAAGCGCACGACCGACTGGATGCTCGGCTTCGGCGTCCTCGGGCTGCTGCTCACCCTGGTGGCGCCGCTGCCGCCCGTGGCGCTGGACCTGCTCCTCGCCCTCAACCTGTCGTCGGCCATCCTCATCCTGATGGCGACGATGCACGTGCGGGAGTCCACGGAGCTCTCCACGTTCCCGACCATCCTGCTCTTCGCCACCCTGTTCCGCCTCGGGCTGAACGTGGCGAGCACGCGCCTGATCCTCGCGGGCGGCGAGGCCGGGAACGTCATCCAGGCCTTCGGGCAGTACGTCACCGGGGACAACCTGGGCGTCGGGCTGGTCGTGTTCCTGGTCCTGATCGTCATCCAGTTCGTCGTCATCACCAAGGGCTCGGGGCGCGTCAGCGAGGTCGCGGCGCGCTTCGTCCTGGACGCGATGCCGGGCAAGCAGATGGCCATCGACGCCGACCTGAACGGCGGCCTCATCGACTCCGACGAGGCGCGGTCCCGGCGAGAGAAGGTGGCGCGAGAGGCCGAGTTCTACGGCGCGATGGACGGCGCCTCGAAGTTCGTGCGCGGCGACGCCATCGCCGGCCTCGTCATCACCGCCCTCAACCTCGTGGGCGGGATCGCCATCGGCGCCGCGGGGGGGGCCTCCATCGCGGAGGCGGTCGACCGCTACTCGATGCTGACCATCGGTGACGGCCTCGTCAGCCAGATCCCCGCGCTCCTGATCTCCACGGCGGCGGGCGTGCTCGTCACCAAGGACTCCAGCGACTCCGGCCTCGGGCCGAACCTCGCGCGGCAGATCGGCCAGCGGCCGAAGGCGACCCTGATCGCCGCGGCCACGATCTTCGCGATCGGCCTGCTCCCGGGTATGCCCTCGCTGCCCTTCTTCGTCCTCGCCATCGCGCTGCTCGTCATGTGGCGCACGGGCGTCGCGACGGCGCGCGCCAAGGAGGAGGTCGAGCAGGAGGCGGTGCGCGAGCGCGAGGAGCAGGCCGCCAAGGAGGCCGCCGACGAGGACGACGGGGTCGCCGACCTCCTCAAGGTCGACCGCGCGAGCCTCGAGATCGGCTACCAGCTCATCCCCCTGGTGCAGGACGCGTCCGGCGCGGGGATCCTCGACCACATCTCCCAGCTCCGCCGGCGCTTCGCCCTCAAGGACGGGGTCGTGCTGCCGCCGGTGCGGATCCGCGACAACATCAAGCTCGGCCCCAAGGCCTACCGGGTCCTGCTCGGCGGGCAGGAGGTGGCGGCCGGGGAGATCGAGCCGGCGCTCCACCTGGCCATGGACCCGGGGACGGCGACGTCGAAGATCTCGGGCAAGGCCGCGGTGGACCCGGCCTTCGGGCTGCCCGCCGTCTGGATCGACGACGCCCGCCGGGACGAGGCCGAGATCCTCGGCTACACCGTGATCGACCCCACGAGCGTGCTCGTGACCCACCTCGCGGAGATCCTCCGCGGGTCGCTGGACGAGCTCCTCACCCGGGACGACGTCAAGGAGCTGATCGAGAACGCCAAGACCGTGGCGCCGGCGGTGGTCGAGGAGCTCATGCCCGACCGCCTCACGGTGGGCGAGGTGCAGCAGGTGCTGCGCAACCTCCTCACGGAGGGCGTTCCGGTCCGCAACATGCCCGCCATCCTCGAGACCCTGGCGGACAACGCGCCCCGCACGCGGGACGTGGAGGCCCTGACCGAGCTGGCGCGCCAGCGCCTCGGGCGGGCCCTCTGCGAGCAGTTCGGGGACGAGGCGGGCGTGATCCACGCCGTGACGCTGGACCCCTCGATCGAGGGCCGCCTGGCCGCCGCGGTGGGTCGCAACAACGACCCGGACGCCGAGGCCGTTGGCCCCGCGTACCTGACCGAGCTCGTGGAGCGCATCGGCGCGGCGATCGCGGAGGGCACGGCCTCCGGCGACGACGTGGTGCTCCTCGTCCGGTCGAACGTCCGCCGCTTCCTCTCGGAGCTCGTCCGGGCCTCGCTGCCCAAGGTCTCCGTCCTCTCCTTCAACGAGGTCGTCACCGCCAAGGCGGTGGAGACGGTCTCCGTCGTCCGCACCTCCGGCCACAGCGCCGCTGCTTGACTCCCACCCGAACCGACACCGACCCAGCCATGGACACCACCAACCAGCCGATGACCGCGCCCACCCCCGAGGCGGCGCCCCGCAGGAGCGAGGGCGGCCTCAGGATCGTGAAGGGCAGGACCATGCGTGACGCGCTCCTCGCCGCCCGCAAGGACCTCGGCAACCGCGCCGTCGTCGTGGACCAGCGCACGGAGCCCGGCGGCGTCACCCTCGTGGTGTCCGACACGGTCCCGCGCAGCACCCAGATGCTGAGCGCCATGCGGGAGACCGCGGCGCGCCTGCTGGAGCCGGAGCCCGAGCCGGTCGCCGAGGCCCCCGCCGCCCCGGCGCGGCGGCGCACGCCGCTGGCCGACGTGGAGCGGCGCCTGCGCGAGCACGGCGGCAGCCGGGAGCTCCGGGAGCGGATCCTCGAGGGCGTCGTCCAGCTGGAGTCGGCGGACGCGCACCCGCTGGACCTCGCCGCCGAGGTCGTGGGCCGGCAGTTCTCGGTCGCCTCGCTCCCGGCGGTGGCCGGGCGGACCGCGGTGGTCGCCCTCCTCGGGCAGACCGGCGCCGGCAAGACCACGACCGTCGCGAAGCTCGCCAGCCGCATGGTGCGCGCGGGGCGCCGGGTGGTCCTCGCGACCCTGGACGGCGGCCGCATCGGCGCGGGTGAGCAGCTGAAGGCCTTCGGGGCGGAGCTGCGGGTCCCGGTGATCACCCTCGACCAGCCCGCGCGGCTCGCCGGTGAGCTCGCCCGGGTCCCCGGTCGGGTGGACGTCCTGCTCGTCGACGGCAGCGGCGACGAGGCCCGGGACATCGCGGTCCTCGCCGACTTCGAGGCGCAGTGCGGTGCCGCGGGCGCGCCGGTCCAGGTCGCGAGCCTGCTGGTGCTCCCCGCCACCGCGTCGGCGGACTCGATCCGCGCGGCCATCGACGGCGCCGAGGCCATCGAGCCGGTGGGCGCCGTCGTGACGAAGGTGGACGAGGCGGATCGCCCGCTGCCCGCCCTCGAGCAGGCCCACGAGGCGGGGCTCGGCCTCGCGTTCCTCACCAACGGCCCGGACCTGGCGCCGCACTTCCACCGCGCGAGCCCCGAGCGCTTCGCCGACGTCGCCCTCCTCGGGAGGATCGCATGAGCAGCGTGATCGAAGCCCCCTTCGTGCTCGTGACCGGCGGCAAGGGCGGCGTGGGCAAGACCACGGTCGCGGCCAACCTCGGCGTCGAGATGGCCAACGCCGGCAAGCGCGTGCTGATCGTCGACCTCGACCTCGGGCTCGCGAACCTCAACGTCCTGCTCGGCCTCGACGCCCCGCGGACGCTCGAGGACGCCCTCGCCGGCGCCGCGCGGCCGGAGGACTGCGTCGTCCCCGGACCCGGCGGCGTCCACGTGCTGCCCGCGGGCTCCGGCACGGAGCGCATGGGGCGCCTCACGGAGGACCAGCGCGAGCGGCTGGTGGAGCTCATCGCGGAGGTCGCCGGGGGCTACGACGTGGTCATCGGGGACAGCGCGGCGGGGATCGGGCCGGACGTCATGGCGTTCGCCTCCATCGCGGACCGGGTGCTGGTCGTCACGACGCCCGAGCTCGCGGCGCTGACGGACGCCTACGGGCTCATCAAGGCCCTGGACCAGTTCGGCTCCCGCACGGAGGGGGACATCCCCACGCCCGAGATCGTCGTCAACCACGCCAGCGGCGTGGAGGAGGGGGAGGCCGTGGCGCGCAAGCTCAAGGCCATCTGCGAGCGCTTCCTCGCCCGCTCCCCGCGCCAGGCGGGGTGGCTCCCGCGGTCGGCCTCGGTGGCCCGCAGCGGCGACCGACAGCAGCCCTTCGTGATGCGATCTCGTAAGGCCCTGGAGCACCTCTGCCT
This sequence comes from Planctomycetota bacterium, assembly GCA_050049155.1. Classification (GTDB taxonomy): domain Bacteria; phylum Planctomycetota; class UBA1135; order UBA1135; genus Saltatorellus. The sequence goes on from JASFWR010000010.1 coordinate 7,435, forward strand.
GCGCCAGATCGCCTCTCGATTGCAGCGCCTCGCGCCCGGCGCGAGCGCCGCGCAGCAGGCCCTGGCGGTCGGAAAAAACTTCTAAGGGTCCTCTCGATGAACGTCGATACCGCAGGAAGCCCCAGGGATCTGGTCCACGCGTGGGCCGCGTCCGGCCGCGTGTTCGCGGTGGCCGTGGGATCGCTGGTGGCGCTCATCTCCCTCATGTCCAACGCTCCCCTGCACGTGGCCTCCTTCCGGGGGGCCCTCGCCTTCGTCGCCCTCCGCGGGCTGACGTCCGTGGGGCAGTGGCTGGTCCCGCGGGTGAGCGCGCCGCGCGCCGCCGCTCAGGGCGAGGCCGGCGGGGAGGGGGCGACCTCCGCCGACATGACGGAGGCGCCGGGGTCATGACCCACCTCGGTCCGATCAGCTCCCAGGTGCGCGCGGCCCGCCGGCCCGCGACCGCTGCGCCGCTCCGCGGGGGAGGCGCGCGATGACCGGTGGTATCGAGCGCGTCGACTGCCTCTCGGACGAGGAGCGCGACAAGCTGATCATGGATCACGTGCCGCTCCTGAAGCACCTCGTCGGGCGGATGTTCTTCGACGTGCCGGGCGCCGTCGAGCGGGACGACCTCTTCGGCTTCGGCATGGTGGGGCTGATCTCCGCCGCCGACAGCTGGGACCGTTCCCGCGGCGTCGCGTTCTCGACCTACGCCTACCCGAAGATCCGCGGCGCGATCCTCGACGAGCTGCGCCGCATGGACTTCCTGCCCCGGGGCCGCCGGGAGCGCGTGCGTGAGGTGGAGGCGACCATGGAGCGCCTCGAGCAGACGCACGGCCACAAGCCCGCCCCCGAGGAGATCGCCGCCGCCCTGGGGTGGAGCGTGGACGAGGTGGACGAGGTCTTCGTGACGGCCTCCACGGCGGTGAGGACCTCCCTGGATTCCGCGGGTGATGAGCGCGGGATCGGCGTGGAGCTCGGCGCGATGCTCACGGACCCGCGCTCCACGGACCCCGTGGGCTCGGCGGAGTTCGAGGAGATGAAGGAGGTCATGGTCGAGGCCATCAGCGCCCTCCCGACCCAGGAGAAGACCGTCATCACCCTCTACTACGCGGAGGAGCTCCTCCTGCGTGAGATCGCAGAGGTCCTCGGCGTCACGGAGTCCCGGGTCAGCCAGATCCACTCGCGGGCCATCTACCGCCTCAACCGGTCGCTCGAGGGCGACGGTGAGGACCGCACGCTGGGTGAGGAGGCCGCAGCCTGAGCCGTCCGGCGCGGACGGCAGGAGACGTCATGCAGGAGAGCATCTCGAACGTACGCGGCGCCCTCGCGCCGAGGCCCGTCGAGCGGCGGCGCCCGAGGGGGAACCCCTCCCGGCCGTTCCGCCTGCCGGACGGGGCTGACGAGGAGCTCGAGGGCGAGCTCGACGACGGTCTCGACGACGGGGCGACCCTCGTCCCGCGGCCCCGACGGGCGCCCGAGGACCGGATCTCGACCGAACCGCTCGCCGAGGAGGCGGGCCAGTCCATCGACGTGAGCGCGTGAACCATGTCCAGAGTCATCCTCAAGAGTCAGCAGGTCCAGCAGCAGGACACCGCCGAGATCCGCAGGGCGGCGGCCATCGCCCGCGGGGCGCAGCCCGAGGTGCGGCTGCTCGAGGTCGGCGGGGTCGTCCGCGGCCTCGAGGTCCGCTGTGCCTGCGGGGAGCTCGTGACCGTCGAGCTCCAGGTGCCGCCGGCCGCGGCGGATCCGGGAGGTGCGGCGTGATGATCCAACGCATCTCCCGCTACGCCTCGAGCCGCTGGTGGGCCGCCCTGGCGATCGGCCTCGCGATCCTCACCGTCGCGCGCACGAACACCGTCGACGCGCCCGCCGACGCGATGACCCTGGACGCCGCGGCGCCCGACCGGAGCGCCGGGATCGCGGGGATCGCCGCGCCCTCCCTGGAGCTCGCGCGCTCGGGTCAGCCCGGCGCCGAGGTCCAGCTCGACCACGTCCGCTACCTCTGGACCCTCGAGTCCGAGGTGCGCGCCCTGGAGTCGGAGCTCGCCGTGGAGCGCGCGCGTGCGCAGCTCCTCCAGGAGAGCTACCGCGCCCTCCAGGACAAGTTCATGCGGCTCAGCGCCGCGCTGCCCCTCCTCACCGGCTCGAACCCGAGCCCCTCGATCCACGTCCCCGTCCCCGCCGCCGCGACCACCGCGGCCGGCACCTCGCTCGGGAGGAACCCCCGATGAGCCCGAAGACCCGAATCGCCGCCGCGGCGGCCGTCCTCGCCCTGACCGCGTCCTGCCGGAGCGGCATGAGCCTCAGCTCGATCCGCTACGGCTACCCCGAGCCCTCCGTGGAGGTGCAGTCGGAGACGCCGTCCCAGGATCAGGTGAACGACATGAACTCCGGCTGGGGCCCCCGGGTCGGAGCGGAGGGCGGCGGCGCCCCGCTCAGCTGGGAGGACGGCTCGCCCGTGCGCCAGGACCAGCCCGGCACCGTCACCACCACCACGGCGCCCATCAACCCGGGCCTCGACGGCCCCGAGCTCGACGGCGGCGGGTCGCGCTCCACGCTGCTGGACCGCTACCAGGAGGCCATGGGCCGCGCCGAGGACCTCGAGCTCGCCAACCGAGACCTGTCCGCGGCGCTCACGGCGACGGAGGAGAGCCTGCTCCAGGCCACCCAGGAGCTCGAGCAGCTCAAGGTGATGTTCGACGAGATGTCGGCGCTGAAGACCCAGGTGCAGCAGCGCAACCTGGACCTCGCGGCCCGCCTCGCGACCGCGCAGATCGCGCGGCTGGAGGCGGAGCGTTCCCTCCTCGAGGCGACGATCGAGTGGCGGGCGATGAACGCGCGCAACAACGCGCCCTCGGGCACGCCCACCGAGCTCCAGGCCACCGGGGTGCGCTGATGTCCAGGCTCACCTCGGCCCTCGCCCTCGCCGCCGCGCTGGCTGTGGGCTGCGCGGCGCCGCCCCAGGTCCCGACCATGGGGGCCGCCCAGATCGTGTCGGACTTCGACACGTACCGGATCCAGCGGGTCGGCTTCGTGCCCTTCCAGCCGCTCCATGCCGCGGTGCTCGCGCCCCAGGAGGTCGGCTCGATCGAGACGTCGTTCCACGCGGAGTTCGCGGCGGGGACGCCCTACGACATCGTCCCCCTCTCGGAGGACGACCTCTCGGAGATCGTCAAGCTCGAGCCCTTCCGCAAGGGGACCTACGCGCCCGAGGCGGTGCTGGCGATCCGCGATCGCTACCGGCTGGACGCAATCCTCATCGGCTCGGTGACGGCGCGGCGGGTGACCCCGCCGCTGGTGCTCGGCGTGCAGCTCGACCTCATCTCCTGCGAGACGGGCCAGACGCTGTGGTCCGGTGACATCCTGCTCGACGCCTCCCTCGCGCAGACGCGCGAGGCGCTGGAGCTGTGGGCGTCCGAGGAGCTGGGCGAGGAGCACGCGGCGCGCATGGCGATGATCTCGCCCCGCAAGTTCGCGCACTTCGCGGCCTTCCAGATGGCGCGGCTGCTCTGACGGCCACGCGCGGCGTCCGGGGGCTCAGGCGGTCCGCTCGCCGAGCCGGGACTCGACCAGCTCGACCCAGTAGCTCGCGCCCAGGGGCAGGGCGGCGTCGTTGAAGTCGTACCTGGGGTGGTGGAGGTCGAACTCCCCGCCCGTCCCGAGCCAGACGTACGTGCCCGGCACCTGCTCCAGCATGAACGCGAAGTCCTCGCCGCCCATGCTGGGCTCGGGGTCCACGACGACCGCGTCCTCGCCGAGCATCCCCGCGGCGACCTCGCGCGCGAACGCCGTCTGGTCCGGGTGGTTGACGGTGGGGGGGTAGCCCCGGGAGTAGGTCACGCGCGCCGTCGCGCCCAGGGCCTCCGCGACGCCCACCGCGATGCGCTGGATCCCGGCCTCCAGCCGGTCCCGGGTCTCCGCCCGGAAGGACCGGCAGGTGCCCGTGAGGGTCGCCGTGCGAGGGATGACGTTGGCGGCGGTGCCCGCCTCGACCTTGGTGATGGAGACCACCGCGGCGTCCGTGGGGCTCGTGGAGCGCGAGACGAGGGACTGCAGGGCGCCGATGATCTGGCTCGCGACGAAGACCGGGTCGACGCCGCGGTGGGGCATGGCCGCGTGGGCGCCGACGCCCTCGACCTCGATGCGGACCAGGTCGCTGGCCGCCATCATCGGGCCGGTGCGCACGGCGACCTGACCCAGGTCCAGCTGGGGCCAGTTGTGCATGCCGAAGACCTCGTCGCAGGGGAACCGCTCGAAGAGGCCGTCCTCGATCATGGCGCGCGCCCCGGCGAGCCCCTCCTCGGCCGGCTGGAAGACGAAGACGACCCGCCCGGCGAAGCGGCGGGTGGCCGCGAGGTGGCGGGCGGCCCCCAGCAGCATCGTGGTGTGCCCGTCGTGGCCGCAGCCGTGGAAGACCCCCGGGTTCTTGGAGCGGTGCTCCGCGCCGGTCTCCTCCTCCATGGGGAGGGCGTCCATGTCGGCGCGCAGGCCGATGGTCGGGCCGGCGCCGAGCTCGCCCTCGAGGACGCCGACGACCCCGGTGCGGCCGATCCCGCGGTGCACCTCGAGGCCCCACGCCTCGAGGCGGTCCGCCACCGCCTTCGAGGTGCGCGTCTCCTCGTAGCCGAGCTCGGGGTTCTGGTGCAGGTCGTGGCGCCAGCCGGTCATCTCGGCGGCCATCTCGAGGAGCTCGGGTCGGGGTCCCATGGTCAGGTCGGGGCTGGGGTCGGGGTCGGAGGCGGCGGCGGGATCGGGGAGGAGCGGGCTCAGGGGCGGTCGACCACGAGGAGGGCGGTGGCGCCCAGGGACGGGTCCGGCCGCCCGGCGAGCGACGCCTCGATGGCGGCGCGGGTCCTGGGGACCTCGCCTTCGAAGGCCGGTGCTCCGTTCCAGGTCACCGTGATCGCCTTGTCCAGGTCGATGAGGCGGTCGTGCAGGTGCAGGGTGAGGCGCGTCACGTCCTCGGACGTGATGGCGATGTGCTGGGCCTCGACCGTCGCCTCCACCCGCGCGCGGGCGCCGCGGTGCTCGGCGTCCGAGCCCAGCCAGTAGAGCCGATCGTGGGCGACGTCGTCCTGGAGCCAGACGACCCGCTTCGGCCACGCGACCCGGGTCCGCGCCGCCATCCAGGGCAGCGCGACGCGGTCCTTCCGCTCCATCCAGTGCCCGCACTCGGGGTAGATCGTGACCTCGTGGTCGTAGCCCCCGGGGTCCGCCTCGCGGAGGCCGGCGAGCGCCTCCTTCCAGCTCGCGGCGATCTTGTTGCGGTCGTAGGCGGCGTCCTTGCCGCCCATGAAGAGCGCGAAGGGGAGGTTCCGCAGGCCGTCGGGGCGCGTCTCGTTGGGGTGGCCAGCCATCATCGACGCGGCGGCGAAGCGGTCCGCCATGCGCGGCGCGAGCTGGTAGACGCCGTCCCCACCCGCCGAGTACCCCATGAGGTAGACGCGGTCGGGGTTCACGCCGCGCAGGGCCACGTACGCCGCGATCATCCGGTCGAAGAGCGGGTCGATGTGCCCCTGGTGCCAGAGGTTCCAGGTGTCCGTCGGGGCGCGGGGCGCCACGTAGATGCCCTCGGCGGGCTCGTACAGCTTGATCTGGTTCTCCCACTGGCCGTCGTTCACGCGCGCGGGCGCGCCGCCGCCGCCGTGCATGGAGATCCAGAGGCTGTGGCCGCCGTCCGGAGCCTCGCCGAACACGCGCTCCTTGACCCGGAGGGTCTGCCCGGCGGCCTGGTACGCCTTGGCCTCGGCCTCCTCGGTGAGCTCGGCGGCCAGGGCGTCCTTGCGCTCCTTCCAGAGCTCCATGAGCAGGCGTTGGGAGGCCTCCTCCCCGAGGTCCTGGCCCGCCTCGGCGAGCTGCCCCAGCGCGTCGGCGACCTTCTCCTCGTCCCCCACGTAGCGCCCGGTCACCTCGACGGCGGCGACGGAGCGGTCCTTCGGCGCCCAGGCCAGCGGGAACGACGCGGGGCCGCGGCGCCAGCTCGAGGCCCAGACCCCGTGCTTCACGTCGCCGGCCGTCGCCCTGGCGGCGTCGGCCACGAACCACCCGCGGTTGAGCCCCTTGGCGTCGTACTCGTCGGCGCCGGTGAACTGCCACCGTCCGTCGACCCAGACCTCGGGCCAGGTGTGGTTGCCGCGGTCGTCGTGCCAGAGGAACACGCCGGCGGCCCGGGCCGGGATGCCCACCGAGCGGCAGGCCTCGACCAGGAGGATGGTGAGGCCGGTGCACGTGGCGCGGCCCTGCTCGATCGACTCCGACGCGCAGGCGTTCGGGCGCTTGCGGCCGGTGTTGTAGTGCACCTCGATCCGGTCGTAGAGCTCCCGGTTGATGGCCTGCACGGCCTCCATCGCGGTCTCGCACTCGGCGACGATCGGCGCGGTGAGCTCGAGCATCATCGGACGCCAGCTCTCGCGCTTCTCGTCGAGGATCGCGTACGGCAGGACGTCGTTCAGGAAGAGCTCGTCCGGGACGTCCTTCGCCCAGGGGAAGCGGCCGCGGGCCTCGAGCGCGAGGCGGAGGTTGTCGAGCAGCAGCTCCTGGGGCAGGCCCGCGTCCCGGTCGGGCCGGCCCTCACGGAGGAAGCGAGCGGCCTCGGCTCCGGCCTCGCCGAAGCGATCGGCGGCCAGGACCTGGAAGCGCGTCCAGCCGTCCTCCTGGAGCGGCGTGGTCCGGGGCGCCGGCTGCCAGGGGGAGCCGGCCGGGGCCGGCGGATGGGCGGGGGCGAGGGCGGCTCCGAGGGAGACGATGGGGAGGAGAGCGAGGAGCATCGCCGGAGCCTATCAGCCCGCCGCACGTTCGCGGGCCGAAGTGGGGCGCGACCGCGGGTCCGGATACGCGTTCAGCCGCAGCGGACCGGGCGGTTCGCTGCGGCGGGGGTGGGGGCGAGCCCGGATCAGACCGAGTCGCTCAGCAGGCGCTCGGCGGCGCGGGCGAGGCGGTCGTGGTCGAAGAGGGAGCCGTCCTCGACGGCGGCCCGGAGCTCCGCGAGCCGCTCGCTGCGGCCGCTGCTCGCTTCCTCGACGAAGCTCCTCGCGCTCTCCGAGAGCTCGATGGAGTCGAGGCTCTTGCCGAGCCGCTCCGTCTGCTCCTGGCGCTCCTCGACGCCCTTCCGGACGCGATCGACCGTCTCTCTGAGCTCTTCGTTCCGCGACTCCGTCACCTGCCGGATGTCGGCGTAACGGTTCGCGGGCGGGAGGTCGCCCTGATGGTTGTTCCTGAGTTCCATGGTTTCCCCTCCTGGGAGGGCGCTCGGCAGGCGAGCAGGGGTCCGGCCTCGCGGCCGGGGTCAGCGACGGGCCCGTTCCTGGCACGGGAAAGAGACCGTCAGGGTGGAGATCGGAATCTGGCGCCAGAGCTTGAGAACCGAATCGCGGAAATCGTCCGGGCCGGGACGGGGCCCCCTCCAGGGGCCCTGGAGAGGGCCTCGAGGTCCCCGGGATGGACGCCCTGAGGTGGCGCCCGAGGTCTCGGATCGAGGCTCGGGAGCGCCGCGGGCCAGGGTCGCTGCCTCGGGCCGCCGTCTCGGGCGGCTCGGCGACGCGCGTCTCGTTCCGGAGACGGGGTTGAGGAACGCTCCCCAAGCGCTCAGATCTTCCCGTTGGCGTGGTCGATCCATTCGAGGGCGCCCGCGGGCGCCGGGCCCATGATCACGAGCAAGGAACACAGCTTCTTCGGCGCGGTCGACGTCACGACGCTCCTCGACGTCGTGTCGGAGGAGTTCGCGGACACCGTCGGGCTCGTGACGCCGTTCTCCCTCGAGGAGCCGCTCCTGCTGGACAGCCTGCACCCCGGCCTCCCGGGCGCCGACGACGCGGTGCGCGTGGCCTTCCGGCTCGGCTTCCGGACCGAGAAGGGCGCCCGCGCGGGCTTCCTCCAGGTCCCGCTGGAGAGCGCCCTCATCCTCGCAGGGGGCCTGCAGACCCTCCCGGCGGACGAGGTCCTCGCCATGAGCGCGCGCAAGGCCCCGAACGCCGAGGACAAGGCCGCCATCCACGAGGTCGGGAAGATCGTCGGCTGCGCCATCGAGGCGCGGGTGAAGGCGGAGCTCGACGACGGCATCGACGTGATCTTCGCCGGCTGCCAGGGCCTCGCCCCCGGGCAGGCCCCGGAGCTGCCGGGCTACGGCGGCGAGGACTTCGCCGTCCGCTGGCAGCAGGCGGGCTTCCCGGGCTTCGACGCCTTCGAGCTGCTCATCGCCATACCCCTCTGAGGGCCGAGCGGGGCCCACCGACGGGACGCCTCGAGCCCCCCACGCGCCCGCCTTGGGGCGTCCGCCCAGGGAGCGCTGCCGCCGGGTTGTGCGGTTCCCGGGGGCGCCACACACTGGCGTGCATGGCTCTCCGCTTTCTCCCGACCGTCGCCGCGACCCTGGTCGCCGCGGTCCCCGCCCTCGCCGCCGTCGCAGGGCCCCAGCAGGGGCTCGAGGACGCCCGCTCCTCCGAGGCGGATTACGTGATCCGGGCGCGCGTGGACGACGCGCCCCCGAGCGACCTGGACGACGGCGTCCAGAAGCAGCTCTCGGGGTCCATGACCCTCACCTGGCGCAACCGCTCGGGCGAGGCCGTCTCGGACCTCTGGTTCCACCTCTACCTCAACGCGTACGCCAACAACCGCAGCCTCCACATGACGGAGGCCAAGGGGCGCCTGCGGGGCACGAAGATGGACCGCGGCTACGGGTGGCAGGAGATCCGCTCCCTGAAGGTGGGGGAGCTCGACCTGACCGACGCCGTGACGTTCCGGGTGCCCGACCAGCGTGCGCCGCTGGACCGCACCCTCTTCAGCGTCGACCTGCCCGAGCCGGTCCCGAACGGCGGTGAGGTGACGGTCGAGATCGAGTGGGAGTCGCGGCTGCCCAGGGTCCGCAGGCGGACCGGGACCAAGGGCGACTTCATCTTCCTCAGCCACTGGTTCCCGAAGCTGGCGGTCTACGAGGGCGGGCGCGGCTGGCGCGCGCACCCCTTCCACATGAACACCGAGTTCTATGCGGACTACGGGACCTACGACGTGACCCTCGATCTGCCGGTGGAGTACACCGGGAAGATCGCCGCCTCGGGCCAGCAGGTGTCGGCGGAGGCCCTCCCCGACGGGCGCTACGCGGAGCGCTACCTGGCGCCGGCGCCCGCGGACCGGACGTACGAGGACCCGATCGCGGCGCGGGGCTCCGGGCGCGCGCCGAAGGTCCACGGCTTCGCCTGGACCGCCGACCCCGACTACGTCGTCTTCACCCGCCCCTTCGTCTGGTCGGAGTGGGCCGAGCGGCACGCGGCGGACGTGGCGGAGACCGCCAGCGCCCTCGGCGTCGACGCCGCCGAGCTGGCCGGCCGGGACGTGCTCGTACGCGTGATGGTGCACCCCGAGCACGAGAGCCAGGCGGAGCGACACTGGCGCGCCACCTGCGCGGCGCTCTTCTTCTACGGCCTGTGGTTCGGGCCCTACCCCTATTCCGAGGTCACCGCGGTCGACCCCGCCTGGGGGGCGCGCGCGGCGGGGGGTATGGAGTACCCCACGATCTTCACCTGCGGCTCACGGATGCTGACGCGTCCGCGCATGTACACCCCCGAGTCGGTGACGGTCCACGAGGCGGGGCACCAGTTCTGGTACGGCCTGGTGGGCAACAACGAGCCCGAGGCCGCCTGGCTGGACGAGGGCTTCAACTCCTACAGCGACAGTGAGACGCTCTTCCGGGAGTACGGCGCCCGCCGGGGCTCGACCTCCTACAGCGGGCTGCCGCTCTGGGGCGTCGCCCCGTCCGCGGCGCCGGGCGCGAGCTCGCTCGAGGGGACGCTGTCCCTGCAGAGCGTCGGCTTCCCGAACCCGATCCGCCTGGGGCTGGAGCAGCTCGACGTCCAGGTGCCGAAGGACCTCGAGTGGCTCGCGCCGAGGTCGATCCAGGCCCGGCCGCTCACGGCCTCGCCCTTCGTCCGTTTCTGGCGGGATCAGCCCCAGCTCACCCTGGTGGAGCAGGAGAGCGACCCGCGCTGGAGCGACCGCTCGAGCTACCTGCGGGACCCCGACTCCGACCCGATCGAGCAGAACGTCTGGGACTACGTCGATCGGACCAGCTACAGCACGAACAGCTACCCGCGCACCGCGGTGGCGCTGCGCTCGCTCCAGGCGCTGGTGGGCCGCGAGGCGTTCCTGCGCGGGATGCGGCGCTTCGCGGCGGACTGGCGGTATCGGCACCCCTACCCCGAGGACTTCTACCTCGCCTTCCAGGAGGGCGCCGACGCCGACGTCCAGTGGTACTTCGAGGACGTCTTCCGCTCCACGAAGACCGTCGACTGGCGCTGTGAGGTCGCGCAGACCCGGGACCCCAGGTCGTCGGGCTGGTTCCGCTGCGACGACGGCTCGTGGTCCTCGGAGTGCTCCCCCGAGGCCCTCGCGGAGGCCGCGGCCAGCGAGGCCGAGGGCGCGAGCGAGGAGGAGTCCGACGCGCCCGCCGGCCGGCCGTGGGTGAAGGACGTCGTCGTCCGACGGCGCGGCGACCTCGTGCTCCCGGTGACCGTCCAGGTCACCTTCGAGGACGGCGAGTCCCTCGACTTCCGCTGGACCCGGGAGATGCAGTTCGAGAAGGCCTGGTGGCGGCTGCCGCTGGCGCCCAACGGTCGGAAGGTCCGCTCGGTGGTGATCGACCCCGAGCGCCTCTGGTTCCTCGACCGGAACATGTCGGACAACCAGTGGTTCGCCGAGCGCGACCGGCTGGCGCCCTCCAGGTGGGGGGAGCGAGCGGCCGCGAGGGCGGCCAACGTGCTCCAGTGGTTCATGGCGGTGGGGGGCTGATCCGATGGCGAGCTACGACGAGAACATCGACCACGACAACCACAGCCAGCCCGACTGGCGGCTCTTCCTGCGCGGCCTCCGCGCGGCGGTCCTCCGCACGAAGCTCTGGGTGGCGACCTGGCTCTTCCTGCTGCTCCTGAGCCTGGTCCCCGCCTTCCAGACCGCCGCCTTCTTCAAGGGCGCGGTCGGGAGCCGCTACCCGTCGGCGGAGCTGGCGCGTGACCTGCACTCGAGCATGGCCGCGCCCTCCCTGGGAATGGGCGCCGTCTTCCGGCAGGACCACGCCGCGGGGCTGGCGCAGCTGGACAGCAGCGTGGCCAGCGGCGGGGCGGTGCTCGCGCTCATCGCCTTCCTCTTCGGCGTCTTCGCCGCCGGGGGCTGGCTGCAGGTGACGTTCGAGCAGCCCGAGCGCCAGACCCTGCGCCGCTTCGGCTTCGGCGGGGCGCGCTACTTCGGCCGGATGCTCCGCGTCGGCCTGCTCACCCTCGGCGCCCTCGCCCTCGTGCACTGGTTCTTCTACGGCGACCCGTGGAAGCGCCTCGTGCTCGGGGGCCTCATGGACATCCCGGCCCGGGACTGGGGGCGCCTCGAGACGCTGGAGTCCGAGCGGACGGCGGTGCAGCTCGGCTGGCTCCGGGACGGGCTCGCGGCGATCGGCTTCGTGAAGGTCATGGCCTGGGCGATCTACACGCGCACGCGCCTCGTGCTCCGCGACAGCCGCTCGGCGCTGGTCGCCGCGGTGGCCACCTGGTGGACCATGGTCCGGCACCCGCTCCAGACGGTGCGGCCCCTGGCGCTGCTCCTGCTGGTGGAGGCTCTCGTCGTGGTCGCGGTGCTCGGTTGGTGGCACGGACGCCTCGAGCTCGGCTTCCTCGAGGAGCCGACCTACTGGCGCCTCGCGGCGATCGCCGGCGTGGGGCAGCTCGCGGTGATCTGGCGACAGATCACGCGCGGCGCCTACTACCACTGCGCCGGGCGCGTGAGCCAGGCGCTCATCCAGCCGACGGAGAGCCACCCCGATCCGTGGGGCGGCACCATCGGCGGCCCGGGCGGGCCCCAGTACCCGGTGGACGACGACGGGTACCACGTGTCCGTCTGAGGGCCCGCGCCGGTCAGGGATCCTGCGTGGGTAGGGCGCCCGCTCTCCTCAGGAGCCGCCGTCGGCGCCGGCGTAGCTCGGCTCCGGCTCGGCGGGCACCGGCGCCCCCACCGCCTCTCGCCAGGCGCGGAGCTCCTTGTGGAGGGCGGCGGCGCGCTCCGGGTCCTCCGCGGCGAGGTCGCGGGCCTCCAGCGGGTCCGCGCCGAGGTCGTAGAGCTCGAGGCGCGGGGCCTCCGCCGAGCCCGGGTGGAAGTACTCGATCAGCTTCCAGCGGCCCGACCGGAGGGAGCCGCCCGGGGTGGTCCGGAAGCGCTCGAAGCGGTCGCTGCGCCCCTGCAGGTAGCAGGGGAAGTGCCAGTGGAGCAGCCGCGCGGCCGGCGCCTCGCCGCCGCGGAGCAGGCCGCTCAGGTCCACGCCGTCCAGCTCGCGGTCCGCCGCCGGCTCCGCCCCGGCGATGGCGAGGAAGGTGGGCAGGAGGTCCACGTGGTGCACGGGCACGTCGGAGACGCCAGGCTCCACCTCGCCGGGCCAGCGCACGATCCAGGGCACGCGGACGCCGCCCTCGTCCAGGGTCCCCTTGTAGCCGCGGAGGATCTCCCGGTTGGTGACGGGCATGTGGCCGCCGTTGTCGGAGGTGAGGACGACGACCGTGTCGTCCGCCAGCCCCTTGCGCTCCAGCGCCTCCAGGAGCCGGCCGACCTCGTGGTCCAGCGCCTCGACCATGGCGGCGTACTTGGCCCCCTTCACGCCGGCTGCGCGCCGCTCCTCGACCCGCTCCGGGGGCGCCTGGAGCGGGGTGTGCACGGTGTAGTAGGCGAGGTGGAGCAGGAAGGGCGGCTCCATCCGGTCGAGGAGCGCGATGGACTCGTCCGTGAGCCGCGTGGTCAGGTACTCGCCCTCGGGCCCGTCCTCGAGGTCAGGGTTCCGGTACGGGGAGAAGTAGCTCTTGGGGTGGCCCGCCTTGTTCCCCGCCACGTTGAAGTCGTAGCCCTGGCTCCGCGGGTCGTCGCCGAGGTGCCACTTGCCCACGTGGGCGGAGGAGTAGCCGGCGGCGCCGAGGTGCTCCGCGAGGGTGACCTCCTCGTCGGCGAGGACGGTCGTGTTCTCGATGGGCACGAGCTCGCGGGTCGGGGCCTTGCCCCGCGCCGAGGTGCCGACGGTGTACACGCCGTGGCGGGGGGTCGTGCGGCCGGTCTGGAAGCAGGCGCGGCTCGGCGCGCAGTTGGGCGCCGCCGAGTACCCGTGGGTCATGACCAGCCCCTCGGCCGCCAGCCGGCTGATGTTCGGGGTCCGGTGCTCCGCCCGCCCGCCGATCCCGGCGAGGTCGGCGCCGAGGTCGCCGTACCCGAGGTCGTCCACGAGGACGACGAGGAAGTTGGGCGGCGCAGCCGGCTCCTGGGGGGCGCAGGCGAGGGAGAGGAGGAGGGGCGCGATCATGGCCGCCCCATCCTACGCCCGGTCGCCCTCAGCCGAGGGTCCGCGCGACGTAGTCGGAGAGCGCAGCGTGGATCGCCTCGCTCTTCCACAGGCGCAGGGCCTCCTCCCGGCGCGCCGGGTCCAGCCCCGGGCCTCGCAGCGGCTCGCGCACGCCCTGCTTGGTGAAGGCGAAGCTGGCGGGCGGGACGGCCGCGAGCTGCCGGGCGACCTCGAGGGCGCGCTCCTCCAGGGCCTCCGGGTCGACCAGCTCGTCCACGAACCCGAGCTCGAGGGCGTCGTCCACCGTGTAGGCGGCGGCGTCGTAGAGGGCGCGCTGGAGGTTGCGGGACCCGACGGTGAAGCGGACGAGCTCGATGGCGAGCGGCGGGAACGGGACGCCCACGGCGAGCTCGGGCACGCCGATCCGGCCCTTGCCGCGGGCGGCGAGGCGCCGGTCGCCGCTGCAGGCCACGAGGCACCCGCCCGCGATGGCGTGGCCGTTGCACGCGGTGACCAGCGGCCGGTCGCAGAAGAGGAGCCGCGACATGGCGCGGTCCAGGGCCGGGAGGAACTCCTCGATGTACCCGTCGCCGCCCTCGAGCAGGCGCTTCAGGTCGACGCCCGCGGAGAAGATGCTGCCGGTGCCCGTCAGCACGCAGGCCCGGGCCTCGCCGGCCTCGAACTCGTCCATGGCCCGGCAGAGCTCGTCGAGGAGCTCGAGGTCGAGGGCGCTGGCCTTCCCGTGGGCGAGCCGGAGGAGGAGGACGTCCCCGTGGTCGTGGCGTTCGATCATGTCCTGGAGGGTAGCGGGCGGCGGGCCGGGCGTGGCGAGTGGGTGGGGAGCGGCGGCCAGCGGGTCCTGGATCCGGCTTTCTCCGCAGTTCTCAGGGGAAAGGGATGGAGTTCTCGTCCGCGTCCGCCGAGAGTTCCCGCCAGAGGAGGCGACGCCTCCCGCCGCCCTCGGCGCCGCTCCGGCGACCCGCGAGCGGCGCATGTCATCGGGCCGCGAAGCAACAGGCGGTCCCCGGCGCTCGACAGGATCCCCGTCCCCGACCCAGGTCGCGGACGCGCATCGCGCCGCCCATCGAACCGCTCGCTCCCACGCTGTCGTGGGGATCGGCTCCCGCGCACCCGCCATGAAGGCCGGGCGCGCCCACACGCAGCCATGACCAAGGACTTCAGCGGTCCGCGCCGTCGTCGACGTTCCCGTCGCCGCGGCCGGCCCACCTCCGCGCCCCGCGCGTCGGACCACCCCCGCCCCGCTCGCCCCCGAGAGGACGCCCCCGAGCCCGCCGAGGAGGCGGGGCCCGCCCCGCAGGGCGGCGCCCGGAAGGACGAGTTCAAGACCTTCGGCCTCGACGCCCAGGTGCTCCGCGGGGTCCGCGAGCTGGGCTTCAAGGAGGCCCGCCCGATCCAGCGCAAGGCCATCCCCGCGGTCCTCGCGGGCAAGGACG
>JASFWR010000174.1:0-7777 GCA_050049155.1 Planctomycetota bacterium
TGCACCTTGCGGGCGCGGCGAGGGCGGACGGAGTCCAGCTCGCCGGGGTCTCGCTCACGCCGCTCGAGGCGCGGCGCGTCGTCGGCGAGGGGGTGACGATCGGGGTCTCCACCCACGAAGGCGACACCGAGGAGCGCTGGGCCGGCGCCGACCTCGCGCTGCACGCGCCCGTGTTCCCTCCGCGCTCCAAAGCGGTCGAGGACCGGCCCCTCGGCCCGGAGGGCCTGCGGGCGTTCTGCGCCACCTGCCCGCTCCCGGTGTGGGCCCTCGGCGGCGTGGACGCCGAGCGGGTCAGGGAGCTCTCGGGCATCGGAGCGGCTGGCGCGGCGGCGATCGGCGCCGTGTGGGGGATGCAGCGGAGGACGACGGGTGCGGCCGGCGGCACGGCCGCCCCCGGCGTCGACGAGCGCGTGCGAGCCCTCGTGGCCGCTTCCGCGGCGGCCTTCGGGTCCGACGAGGGGGTGCCGGCGTGATCCGTCAGTCCGCCCTGCTCCGCTCCCTGCGGCGCGCCACGCTGCTGCTGGCGCTGCTCGGGGCGGCGTACCTGGTGCTGCGCTTCGACCTCGTGAACCTCCCCGACGGGAGCTGCAGCCCGCTCCGGCGCTACGAGGCCGGGGATCGCCTCATCGTGGACCGGCGTCCGGCGAGCGTGGAGGTGGGCGACGCGGTGCTGGTGACGGACGGGGCGGGGACGCTGCACCTGGCCCTGATCTCCGCCGAGCGGGACTCGGACGGCGCGCTCTGGTGCAGCAGCGACTGTGATCGGTGCGAGGGCTTCGACTCGGGGCGGGACGGCTGGATCCCGCGCTCCTCCGTGGCCGGAAGGGTCCTGCTGGCGTGGGTCTACTGAGGCGGTCCATGGGCTGGAACGAGGACACGCTCCACCGCTGGCTCGCCGAGCAGCCCTGGCCCCTCGGCCTCGAGGGGTCCAGGGGGCACGACGCGGCGGTCCTGCGCCCCGAGGCCGGGCGCCCCGCGACCTGCGTGGACCAGTGCGTCGAGGGGGTCCACTTCCACCCGCGGGTGGACCCCGCGGCGGCGGGGGCCAAGGCCGTCCTCAGGTGCCTCTCGGACCTGGCCGCCACCGCCGCGGAGCCCAGGGCGGTCACCCTGGCGGTCTGCGCTCCGGCGGACTGGTCCGAGGACCGGCTCCGCTCGGTCATCACGGGCGCCCGGGAGGCGGCGGTGCGTCACGGGGCCGAGCTGGTGGCGGGGGACCTCGCGCAGGGTCCGGGGCCTGCAGTGCTGACCGTCACGGCCATCGGCGCGCTCCCGCTGGAGGGGCGACCGGTGGGGAGGGACCGCGCGCGTCCCGGCCAGCAGGTCGTGGTCACGGGGCCCCTCGGGGGCAGCCTCCCGTCGGGCCGGCACCTTCGGATCGAGCCTCGCTTCGAGGCCGGGCGCAGGCTGTGGGGCGCTGGCGCGACGGGCATGATGGACGTGAGCGACGGGCTGGCCCTTGACCTCTCCCGGCTCGCGCGGGCGTCAGGGGTGTGCATCGAGCTCGACCTGGCGACGGTTCCGGTGCACGACGACGCCGTGCGAGCCGCCGCCGAGGGCGGAGCCTCTGGCCTCGAGCGGGCCCTCGGGGACGGGGAGGACCACGAGCTCGTTGCGACCCTCGATTCGCCCTCCGCGATCGACGGCGTCCTGCCGATCGGTCGGGTGGTCGAGGGGCAGGGGCTGGTCCTCCTGGCTCGGGGCCCCGATGGGGTGATGGAGGTCCAGGAGTGGACCCCGGGGCGCTCGGGTTGGATCCACGGTGGAGACGGCCCCGGGGGGAAGGCAACATGAACACCATGCGGCGTCGATTCAGGAGCCTCTCCGCCGAGGGCACCGAGGCCCTCGGGCATGCCCTCGGCGAGGCCGTCCCGGCCGGGACGGTGCTGACCCTCGACGGCGACCTCGGCGCCGGGAAGACCACCTTCGTCCGCGGGCTGGCCCTGGGGCTGGGGATCGAGGAGGGGGTGGCGAGCCCCACCTACACCCTCATGCAGCAGCACGACGGGGGGCGGCTGCCGCTCTTCCACTTCGACGCCTGGATGGAAGGCCGGGAGAAGGCGCTGCTGGCGGACGGGGCCGACGAATTCCTGGGGACGGACGGGGTGGCCGTGATCGAGTGGGCCGGACGGGTGGCGCCCTGGCTGCCCTCGCCGCGGCTCGCCGTCCGGCTGCGGCACGACACCCTCAATACCCGCTGGGTGGAGGTGGAGGTGGACCTCGGGGCGGAGGCCGAGGGCGGCGTCGACGGTGTGGGCGCCCCGAAGCAGATGGGCCTCCAGGAGGCCCTCGAGGGGCTCCTGGGAGGCCTGACGGTGCCCCAGGAGGTGGAGGAGCCCCCGGCCGCGGGCCCGCTCGAGGTTTCCGGGGGAGGGCCTGAACCTTCGGGCCCCGACCCCGTTGAGGGGCCGTGAGAGACTCCTGGGACGGCACGCAGGACCCCCTCTCGGCCCTCAGGGCCGGGAGCCCTGGTGCGTTCGAGGAGTTCGTCCGAGCCGAGACCCGTACCTTCCTCGCCTACTTCATCCGCCTCGGCGCCGGCCGGTCCGAGGCCGAGGACCTGGTGCAGGAGACCTTCCTCAAGTTGTTCCGCTCCGCTGCCCAAGCCTCCGCGACGTCCTATGACGCCCGCGGCAAGTTCGCTGGCTACGCCTTCCGCGTGGCCAGGAACGTGTGGATCGATCGGCGGCGGCGAGCCCGGAGCGCGATGGCGTCCGGGGACGTCGAGGCGGTCCAGGTGGAGGTGGACCATCGGCTGGACCGGGCCATCGGACGCCCGGAGGATGAGCTGGTGCGCATGGAGAGCTCGGACGTGGTGCGGGCCGCCGTGGCTGGCCTCCCCGAGACGCACCGGGCGGTCTTCGAGCTCGCGGTGGTGGAGGAGCTGCCCTACGCGGCGATCGCGGAGGCGCTCGAGATCCCGGTGGGGACGGTGAAGTCCAGGATGCACAGCGCGGTCGCCCGCGTGCGTGACGCGCTGCTCGAGCGCGAGCGCGTGCAGGAGGCGCTCCGCGAGCGCGGCCGCGACGGCGCGGGGGGGATGCAGGCATGAGCTCGGTAGCGGGCGACGAGGACGGCGTGGGGCCCGAGGGCGACGCGATCGACCGGGTCTTCGACCGCGGGTTCGGGGACGCGTCCTCGGACGGCTCGGCGGGGCTGCCGGGTGAGGCGCCCGCGGAGGAGCTCGAGGCGCTCCGGCAGCTGTGCCGCGAGTCCCTGCTGGCGACCGAGGACGGCGCCGCCGAGCAGCTGCAGGCCCGGCGGGTGGCCCAGCGCGTGCTCGAGCGCACGACCCGGGAGGACCTGAGCCGTCGCGGGGACCTCGGCCTCCTCCTGAGCTTCGTGGGCGACCGCCTCCGGGACTCGGTGCTCCTGAGGGTGGCGGTGGCGGCGCTGATCGCGCAGGTCACCGTGGTCCCGCTGGTGGCCTGGCACCTGCTCAAGGAGGCGCCCCGAGGCGGCGTGCGGTTCGTGATCGAGCCCACGCCCGCGGCGGAGCTCCCCGAGTCCCGACACGAGGAGGAGGCGCTGGCCGTCGTCGGCGGCTCGAGCTGGTGGGAGCTCGACGGCGCGGAGCCCTGGCTGCAGGAGGACGCCAACCTCGAGGGGGCGCGCGCGAGGCTGCGCCAGCTACGAGGGACCTTCGATGCCGCAGGGGCCGTGCCCAGCACGTCCACGGGCGCGGCGCTCGCGGGCCTCATGGGGCTCGGCGCGCCCGAGGTCGTCTCGAGCTCGGTGGGGCCGTTGATCGACGACGTGATCCTGGCGGAGGCGGCCCTCGAGGGCGCCCGCGCCGGCGCGAGCTGGTCCGACGTGGGGCCGGCGCTGGAGCGCGTGGGCCGCACGCTCGTGCTTGCGAAGGCGGCGGTCGACAGCGCGCCGCCCGGACCCGTGGCCACCCTGGCGTCGGCGACCCTCCTGCGCGCCGCGGCCATGGGCCTGGTGGCCCCCTCGGCCGACCCGGACCTTCCTGCGCCGGCCCCGGAGACCTGGTTGCTCATGATCGGGGAGGAGGCGGCCGAGGTGGCGCCGGACGACCCCTTCGTCCGCCGGTGGCTGCAGGCGGTTCGAGAACTGTAGGCCCGGCGTCGGGGTGAACTGCTCCTCGGCCCGCGCCCCCGGGCACGCGAGGGCTTATCTTCTCCGGCGATGAACCGCCGAGCCCAGATCAGCCGTGGAGGTCTCCGTCCTGCCCGTCGCCTCGCTCCAGCCGTCGTGTCGGCGGCCTTGTTGGAAGGAGGCGCGGCGACGGTGAGGGGTGTCCGTCGTTCTCCGGCCCCCCCCTGGGCTGCCGCCGTCCTCGCGACCTGCACGCTGGTCCCCGCCTGGGCCCAGGACGGACCCGAGGCGTCGGAGACGGGAGCGGAGGCAGCGCCCGCGCCCGGCTCGCGCGCTCTCTCCCTCGAGGAGGCCCTCGCCCTCGGCCTCAGCAACAACCTGACCCTGGAGCGCGCGGCCGTGGAGGCTGAGGTCGCCCGGTTCGAGGCGCTCTCCACCTGGGGCGCGTTTGACTGGGTCTTCGACATGAACGGCCAGTTCTCGGACTCGGACTCGGTGGGCTCGACGCAGCTCTTCGGTGGCTCGGTCGTGTCGACCCAGGACAGTCGGCTCGACCTGGACCTGCGGCGCCCCCTCGGGACGGGCGGCAGCTTCGCGTTCCACTTCGACTCCGGCGTCAACATCACCGACAACAGCTTCGCGAACGCCCCGGAGCAGTATCAGAGCAACCTCAGCGTGAGCTACGTGCAGCCCCTCATGCGGGGCGCCGGCGAGGAGTACGCGACCTCGAACCAGCGCGAGGCGGAGATCGTCGAGCGGCGGCGCCTGGAGGAGCGGCGGCAGGCGCGGCAGCAGCTGATCCACGACGTGGAGGTGGCGTACTGGGAGCTGGTGGCGGCGGGGCAGCAGCTCGAGGTGGCCCAGGCGGCGCTCGAGCTGGGTCTCGAGCAGGTGGAGCGGGAGCGAGCTCGGCTGCGCGCCGGGGATGGCACGGAGGTTGATGTGCTGCAGGCACGGACCGAGGTGGCGACCCGGAGGGAGACCTTGCTGCAGAACCAGAACAACCTTGCCCAGCGGGGCGACGACCTGAAGCGGTTGGTGGTGCGGGACGAGACCGCGGACCTGTGGGCGCAGGACCTCAGCACGAGCACGGCGCTGCCGGAGGCCTCCCCGGACACCCTCGACCTCCCGGACTGGCACGACGCGTTCCAGGTGGCCCTCGGCCGGCGCCCGGACCTGAGGACGGCGCGGCTGGACGTGGACGCCGCCCGCGTCCGGCTCGTCCGCGCCCAATCGGAGCGCCTGTACGGGCTCGACCTGCGCCTGGACGCCTCCGCGGGCTCCTTCAACGAGGACTTCGACCAGGCGCTCTCCGAGGCGGTGGACTTCTCCTTCCCGCGCTACGCGGCGAGGCTGACCTACAACATGCCGCTCCAGAACCGAACCGCGACGGGTAACGAGCGGGCGGCGCGGGAGCGCGTGCGCGGCAGCCAGGTGGCGCTGGAGGAGGCCGAGGTGGGCGCGCTGGCGGAGATCCGGCGGACCCTCCGGGACGTGCGGTTCCGCGCACAGGCGGTGCGCGCGGCCGAGCAGAGCTTCGTGCTCGCCCAGCGGCAGCTGGAGGCCGAGCAGCAGCGCTTCGAGGCGGACCTCACCACCACCTTCGAGGTTCTCCAGTTCCAGCAGACCCTGATCGAGGCGGCCTCCAACCGGAGCGCGGCCCGCGCCGAGTACGCCAAGAGCCTCGTGGCCCTCGAGCGGGCCAGCGGGACCCTCGGCGAGGACGGCGGCGACCTGCGGCTTCGGAGGGGGGCGGATGCGCTGGAGGCCCGCTGATCGGATGCGGCCGGAGCCCGGTCGCGCGGGGCGGGCGGGCGCCCTCGCCGCGCTCCTCCTCCTCGCGGTGGTGGCGTTCTTCGCCTGGAAGGGATCGGAGCGCCCCGAGGACGTGGGCGGCTGGACCCTCGAGGAACAGTACGAGGCGGACGACCGAATCGCCCCGCTGCTGACCGGATGCGCCTTCGGCGCGCCCTTCGAGGCGGACACCAGCGACCTGGCGGAGGTGCTCAGCACGAAGCTCGACGCCGGGGCGCTGCTCGAGCCGCAGCGCCGCGCCAAGGCGGCCCTCGCAGCCATGGGCAAGGAGGCGGCGGCGCCGCTCATGCGCCTCTACCAGTCGGCGTCCAAGGACCGGTGGCGGGGCGGCGTGGCTCGGAACGTGCTCAACGTGTGCGCCCTCGCGGACGAGGACTGGGGCGTGCCGATCGCCCTGGAGGCCCTGCGCAGTCCGCGCGAGGAGCTGCGCGGGGACGCCGCCCTCGTCCTCCAGAACCACGCCTCCCCGGAGCTCTACGAGCCCCTGGAGACCTCCCTGGGAGGGTTCACGCTCGAGGTCCACGTGGAGCGGGTCCTCGCGGGCATGGCGGCCTGCGACCGGGTTCGCTTCGCCGGCCAGCTCCCGGCCTGGATCGACCGCGCCGAGCGCGTGGGCGACTACATCGAGTCCTCCGTCATCGACGCTGCGGCGCCGCTGGTGGCGAGCGTCGAGGACCGGGAGACCGCCGTCGCCCTGTACGAGCTCGCGCTGGAGACGCCCGAGCTGCTCCTGCGGCACCTGACCTACCTGCTCGCGCCGGCGGCGCGGATCGGTCACGGGGACGCGCGGCAGCGCCTCAACGACCTGCTCGCCCACGAGCAGCGCATGCCCAGGCACCACGCCTCGGAGGCCCTGGCGCTCGCCGGCCTCGTGGACGACACCTACCTGCTGGCGGTCACGTCGCCGGACGCGGGGGAGCGCATGCAGACCCTGCGACGGATCCTCGAGCACGACGAGGCCCACGCCTCGGAGCGGAGCGAGGAGCAGCGCGCGGACGTGGTCCAGTGGGCCCGGGCCGCGCTGCTGGACGAGGAGCCCATCGTGCAGGAGGCCGCCCTGAAGGGGCTGCTCCGCCGCGGGGACGAGGAGGGCCGGGCCGTCCTCATGGGCCTCCTCAAGGGCACCGTGCAGGAGCAGGGCATGGGGATGCGGGCCATGCGGGGCAGCCTCGACGACCACCCGGAGATCGCCGCCCAGGCCAGGAACGTCCTGGCGTCGGTCTACGAGCTGGAGCTCGTGGGCGGGCGGCGCGCCGACGTCCTGACGTCGACGCTCCAGGCCATGGGGGCGGTCCCCGGCCTGGAGACCGGCGAGTTCCTGCTGCGCGCCGGGGACCTCGTGGGCGAGAACCCGATCCGCGGCATCGCCGGCTTCCGGTGGTGCGTCGGGCAGGCCTTCAACGCCGGGGTCCGGAGCCGCGTGGCCCTCCGGGACCGACTGCTCGTGGAGGAGGACCCCTCCAAGCGGCTCGACCTCATCTCGTTCGTGTGGCAGGACATGGAGCCGGAGTCCGCGGACCTCCTGGTGGACGTGCTCGACGACCCCGCGCGGTCCCCCTACGAGCGCCTGTACGCCGCGGACCGGGCCGTGCGCATGGGGCAGGCCGAGCGCGTCGTCCCCACCATGAAGCGGGTCTATCGCAGCGAGACCGACGCGGTGCTCCGCCCCGGGCTCCACTGCCTCCTGTGGATCTGGTTCGGGCCTCCCCTGAGCTGAACGTCGAGGCGCTCGATCCAGGGGCCGCCTCCGGTAGACTCCCCTCGATGGGGTCCTGGAGGAACTGGTGGGCGGCGGCCGCGCTGATGGGCGGCGTCGTGGCCTGCGGTGGCGGCGAGGGGGACGCTCCCGGAGGGGCGACCGCGGGGAGCCCGAGCGCGTCCGGGGTCCCTGCCGGAGCCGCCA
>JASFWR010000175.1:0-7736 GCA_050049155.1 Planctomycetota bacterium
CTGGACGACGCCGAGCTGGTGGACGAGTTCCGGGCCGACGACGCGGGCTACCAGGCGGCCATGGAGAAGCGGCGGCAGGAGTCCCGCTCCTACTTCGACCGGGTGGCCGCCGCCTTCGACGAGCAGGTGCTCCCCGGCCGGACCTGGGAGGGCCTCGCCCGGGGCATCCTCCGCCTCGCCCCCAGGGCGCGGTACGTGGACCTGGGCATCGGGGACGGGATGCTGACCCTGATGCTCGCGGAGGTCGCCGAGTCGGTCACCGCCGTCGACGTGTCCCCCGAGATGCTCCGGCAGCTCGAGTCGCGCGCGCGGGGCAAGGGCATCACGAACGTCGACACGGTGGAGGCCGACATCGAGGACCTCCCCCTCGAGAGCGGCTCCTACGACGTCGCCGTCCTGAGCCAGGCCCTCCACCACGCCCACGACCCGCAGGTCGCCCTGCGCGAGGCGCGGCGCGTCCTGCGGCCGGGCGGCCGCCTCCTCGTGCTGGACCTCCTGGCCCACGGCGAGGAGTGGGTCCGCGACCGGCTCCAGCACCTCCACCTCGGCTTCACCGAGGCGGACCTCAAGAAGCACATCGAGGCCGCGGGCTTCGAGGGCGTCTCCATCGAGCGCGCCGCACGCGACCCGCAGCCCCCCCACCTGATGACACTCCTCGCCACGGGCACCGTGGCGGGCGCCGCGGTCCCTGGCGGCGCGACGCGATGACGACGACCGACCCCACGAGCTCCTCCATCCTCCGCCCCTCCGCCCCCCGGGCCCGCTTCGACGAGATCCTGTCGCGCCGGATCCTCGTGATCGACGGCGCCATGGGGACGATGATGCAGAAGAAGGGCCTGACGGAGGAGGACTACCGCGGCACGCACTTCGCCGGGGCGGAGGCCACCCTGAAGGGCAACCACGACCTGCTCTCGGTGACGCGTCCCGACGTGCTGCGCAGCGTCCACGACGCGTTCCTCGAGGCCGGCGCCGACATCATCGAGACCAACACCTTCAGCGGCACCACGGTGGCCCAGGCGGAGTACGGCCTTGAGGACGCCGTGGACGAGATCAACCGCGCGGCGGTGCGCGTGGCCCGGGAGGCCGCGGACGCCTGGACCGAGCGGACCCCGGACCGGCCCCGCTTCGTGGCGGGCGCCATGGGCCCCACCAGCAAGACCCTCTCCCTCTCCGAGAAGGTCGACCAGCCCGCCTTCCGCTCCATCACCTTCGAGCAGCTGAAGGCCGCCTACGCCCAGCAGGCGCGGGCCCTCGTGGAGGAGGGCGTGGACCTGCTGCTGGTGGAGACGATCTTCGACACCCTGAACGCCAAGGCCGCCATCGTCGCCATCGACGAGGTGCTCTCCGACTACGTCCACCGGCCGCCGCTCATGCTGAGCGTGGCCATCACGGACGCTTCGGGCCGCACCCTCTCCGGGCAGACAGTGGACGCCTTCTGGAACTCGGTGGCCCACGCCCAGCCCCTCTCGGTGGGCGTGAACTGCTCCCTGGGCGCCAAGGACATGCGCCCCTACGTGGCGGAGCTCTCGCGAATCGCGCCGTGCTACGTGTCCAGCTACCCCAACGCCGGGCTCCCGAACGCCTTCGGGGAGTACGACGAGGCGCCGGAGACCACCGGCAGCCTGGTGGCGGAGTTCGCCGAGAGCGGCCTCGTCGACATCGTCGGCGGGTGCTGCGGCACGACCCCCGATCACATCCGCGAGATCTCCCAGCGGGTGGAGCGCTTCGGCACCCGCGACCGCAGCGGCGCCCGTGAGCTGCGGGAGTCCAAGGCCTTCTTCAGCGGCCTGGAGACCCTCGCCGTCGACGAGGACACGAGCTTCCTGATGGTGGGCGAGCGCACGAACGTCACCGGCTCGGCGCGCTTCCGCAAGCTCATCACCGCCGCCGACTACGAGGCCGCCCTCGAGGTCGCGCTCGACCAGGTGCGCGGCGGCGCGAACGTGCTCGACGTCAACATGGACGAGGGCATGCTCGACTCCGAGGCGTGCATGACCACGTTCCTCAACCTGATCGCCACCGAGCCGGAGATCAGCCGCATCCCGATCATGGTGGACAGCTCCAAGTGGAGCGTGATCCAGGCGGGCCTGCGCTGCCTCCAGGGCAAGGGGATCGTGAACTCCATCTCCCTCAAGGAGGGCGAGGAGGACTTCCTCGCCAAGGCGCGCGAGATCCGCTCCTTCGGCGCGGGGGTCGTCGTCATGGCCTTCGACGAGGAGGGACAGGCCGCGGACAAGGACCGCAAGGTGGAGATCTGCCAGCGCTCCTACGACCTCCTGGTGAAGGAGGTCGGCTTCGAGCCCAAGGACATCATCTTCGACCCCAACATCCTGGCCATCGGGACGGGGATCGAGGAGCACGCCGACTACGGCGTGGCCTTCATCGAGGCGACCCGCGAGATCAAGGCCTCGTGCCCCGGGGCCAAGATCTCCGGCGGCGTCAGCAACCTCTCCTTCTCCTTCCGCGGCAACAACGTCGTCCGCGAGGCGATCCACTCCGCGTTCCTCTACCACGCCATCCGCGCGGGCATGGACATGGGGATCGTCAACGCCGGGATGATCCAGGTGTACGAGGACATCCCCGAGGCGCTCCTCGAGCGGGTGGAGGACCTGATCTTCAACCGCCGGGAGGACGCCACCGAGCGGCTGACCGAGTTCGCGGCCACCCTCACCGGCGGCGGCAAGAAGCGCGAGGTGGACCTCTCCTGGCGCGAGAACACCGTGCAGAAGCGCCTCGAGCACGCCCTCGTCCACGGGATCGTGGACTTCATCGAGGACGACACCGAGGAGGCGAGGCAGGGCTACGCCCGCCCCCTGGAGGTCATCGAGGGGCCGCTCATGGACGGCATGCGGGTCGTCGGCGACCTCTTCGGCGCGGGCAAGATGTTCCTGCCCCAGGTGGTGAAGAGCGCCCGCGCCATGAAGAAGGCGGTGGGCGTGCTCGAGCCGTACATCGAGGCGGAGAAGGAGGCCATGGAGGCCGCCGGCGTGACCGCGGACGCCGAGGCCCGGACGAACACCGGGGGCACCGTGCTCATGGCGACCGTGAAGGGCGACGTGCACGACATCGGCAAGAACATCGTGGGCGTCGTGCTCGGCTGCAACAACTACGAGGTGGTCGACATGGGGGTCATGGTCCCCGCCGACAAGATCCTCGCCAAGGCGCGCGAGGTGGGCGCAGACATGATCGGGCTCTCGGGGCTGATCACACCCAGCCTCGACGAGATGGTGCACGTGGCCAAGGAGATGAAGCGCGAGGGCTTCGAGATCCCGCTCCTGATCGGCGGCGCCACCACCAGCGCCCAGCACACCGCGGTCAAGATCGCACCCTGCTACGACGAGCCCGTGCTGCACGTGCACGACGCGTCGCGGAGCGTGAACGTGGTCTCGGACCTCCTGGACCCCGAGCGCAAGGAGGAGGTCCGCGCGGCCAACCTCGAGCGCCAGGCGAAGGTGCGCGAGACCTGGCGCCTGCGCCAGGAGCGCCCGCTGCTCTCCTTCGAACGGGCGCTGGAGAACCGGACGAAGCAGGAGTGGACCGAGGACCTCGTCCCCACCCCCTCCTTCACCGGCCGCAAGGTGCTGCGCGACATCCCCCTCGCGGAGCTCGCCGCCCTCATCGACTGGACCATGTTCTTCGTGGCCTGGGAGATGAAGGGCAAGTTCCCCCAGATCCTGGACGACCCCAAGCAGGGCCCCGCCGCCCGCGAGCTCTACGAGAACGCGCGGGAGATGCTGGACGGCATCGTGGCCGAGGGGTCGCTCCGCGCCGAGGCGGTCTACGGATTCTGGCCGGCCCACGCGGCCGACGAGACCCTGGTGCTCTTCGACCCCGGGGCCCCCGCGGACGAGGCCGCGCGCTTCCCCATGCTGCGCCAGCAGCAGGTCCACCCGGACGACCGCCCGAACCGGAGCCTCGTGGACCTGATCGCCCCCGCGGACTCCGGGCTCCAGGACCACGTGGGCCTGTTCGCGGTGGCGATCCACGGCGCCGAGGAGATCGCGCAGCGCTACGAGGAGGACAGGGACGACTACGACGCCATCCTCGTGAAGGCCATCGCCGACCGCCTCGCCGAGGCCTGCGCCGAGTGGCTCCACCGCCAGGCGCGGATCGACTGGGGCTACGAGACGGCCGAGACCTTCTCCCCCACCGACCTGCTCCAGGAGCGCTTCCGCGGCATCCGCCCGGCCTTCGGCTACCCCGCCTGCCCGGACCACAGCCAGAAGGCCCTGCACTTCGAGCTGCTGGGCGCCGACGAGATCGACTGCGCGCTCACCGACCACATGGCCATGACCCCCGCCGCCTCCATCAGCGGCTTCTACTTCGGGCACCCGGACGCGAAGTACTTCGGCGTGGGCCGCATCGACCGCGACCAGGTCGAGGAGTACGCCGGCCGCGCCGGGCTGTCGGTGGAGGAGACCGAGCGCTGGCTCGCCCCCTGGCTCGCCTACGACGTCTGAGCCGTTCGCCACTCGGGCCCCGGTCCTTCGCGGAAGGCGCGCCTCACCGCGTCGCCTCCGCGTCGAGGCCGTTGAGGCCCAAGCCCATTGGGTCCATGGGGGCCCCTACGCGGCGCCCGGGTTCTATTCGCTCGATCCCGCGCACCTCCCCGAGACGCAAGGGAGGTCCGCCCCCGCGATCCTCACGGCGCGGGGCCCCGCGAGCGTCGCTGCTCGCGGGGCCCCGCGGGGTCCGGGTGCTCGGCGCAGGCTCAGCCCTGCATCAGGTCCAGCAGGTGCTGCGCGCGGGCGGCGCTCCGGGTGCCGGGGTACTTCTCGACGAGCTTGGCGAGCTTGCGGTCGACCCCCTTGGCCTTGAGCCCCTTGTCGAAGAGCGTCGCCTCGGCCTTGGCGAACTGCTTGGCCGCCTCCAGCTCGGGCTCCATCTCCTCGGAGTCGAGGGTCGCGCGCAGCTCCGCCACCCGGGCCTCGAGGGCGTCCTCGCCCGAGAGGCCCTTGGCGAGGTCGTCGACGAGCTCGTCCGCCTCCAGGACGAAGCCGTGGTCGACCATCCACCGGGCGCGGTCGATCTTGCCGCCGGCCCGCTCACGGAGCTCCTCCGCGTAGGCCGTGGCGGCGGCCGCGTCGTCCCCGCCCTTGGCGGCGACCTTCTCCGCCTCGGCGATCCCCTTGGCGAGGTCGCCCTTGTGGAAGGACTTGTGCGCCTTGCGGAGCGACTTCGGCAGGTCCGCGGGCCCCTTGGACGCCGCCTTGACCTCGGCCGCGATCAGGTCCTCGATCTGCGAGTGCAGCTTGGACGAGTAGCCCTTGAGGATCACCGCGCCGCTCGAGTCGAGCAGCGCGAAGTTCGGGATGCCGCGGAGCCCCACGTTCAGCGGCCGCTCCGTGGTCCACATGGCGCCGGTCCCGAGCCACTTCTTCTCCAGGGCGAAGCGCTCGACCTTGGCGGCGTCCGCCCCCTGGACCTCCACGAAGAGGACGTTGACGGCGTCGCCGTACTCCTCAGCCAGCTTGAGCCCCGCAGGCACGGCGGAGCCGATGCAGGGGCCTCAGCGCGTGCCCCAGAAGTCGATCAGGGTCGGCTTGCCCTTGAGGTCGGCGAGGCTCGTGGCCCCCATGCCGTTGAGGATCGGCTGGCGGAACTCGTAGACCGGCGTGGAGCCGACCTCGACGCCCTCGCTCTGGCCGGGGAAGGTCGCGCCGGCGGCGAGCGCCAGGGCAGTGATCGCGATGAGCTTCATGGGTGGGAGACTACCCGGAGCCGTATCGTGACGGAGGCAAGAGTCGTGTAGGCCGCCCGGAGGGTGGCGTCGCGAGGGATGCCGGCGCGGCAGTCGGAGCAGCCCCGCCACGGCCTATGCTCCATGGGACCCGAGACGGCTGGGCCCGGGCTCCACCTTCCATGACGCTGACCTGCTCCATACTCCTCGTCTGCGCCACGGGCTCCGCTGCTCCCGCCGCCGACCTCCCCATCCATGCAGCGGAGGAGAGACTTCAGCCCCAGGCGCAGGTCCTGGTCGAGGCGCTCCGCGACCTCGGCGTCGAGGGCGTCGCGCTCGCGGCGGCGCCAGCGGCGAGCCGCGTCGCCATCAGCCTGGACCCGGGGCTCCCCGCCGAGGGCTACCGGATCAAGAGCGAGGCCGGGAGGGTCGAGGTGGCCGCGGCGGACCGCGCGGGCGCGGCACACGCGGTCGCCGACCTGGTCCGGAGCGCGAAGGTGAGCGAGGGAGCGGCGACCTGGGCCGACGAGGACCGGGCCGAGGCCCCCGACTTCCCCTACCGCTCGTTCATGGTGGACATGGGGCGCAACCCCCAGTCCCCCGAGACGCTGCGGCACGTCGTCGACATGATCTGGTTCCACCGCGGGAACTACCTGCAGCTGCACCTCACCGACGACCAGCTCGTCTCATGGCCCTCCACGGCCTTCCCCGAGCTCCAGAGCTCCCACGCGGGCTGGAGCCTCGACGACTTCCGTGCACTCGAGGCCTACAGCCAGGCGCGCGGGGTCACGATCGTGCCCGAGCTGGAGGTGCCCGGACACTCCAGCCTCCTGCGCAGCCGGCGCCCCGACGTGTTCGGGGAGACGCCGCTCCAGCTCGCGACGACGCGGGAGGCTCAGGAGGGCGTGGAGACCCTCCTCGCGGAGATGCTCGACGTCTTCCAGGCGACTCCGTACGTGCACATCGGCGCCGACGAGGTGGGCGGCGTTCCCCAGGAAGCGCAGCGTGACTTCATCAACCGGATCAACGCCTTCGTGCGCGGCACCGGGCGGATGACGGTGGTCTGGGAGGGGCCGAGCGTCGGCGAGGGCGCGGGGAAGGTCTCCGAGGACGTGATCCAGATGGCGTGGGAGGGCCGCTACGTCCCCCTCCCTGAGCTGGTCGCCGCGGGGTACCAGGTGGTGAACGCCGCCTGGGACCCCTTCTACGTGGTCGACCACTACCCACGGAACAACTTCACCGGGGTGCCCGTGGACGAGGTCTACGGGGTCGACCTGCGGCGACTGAAGAACGTGGACCCGGGCCTTCCCTCGTTCCACGCGCCGCAGCTGCTCGAGGACACCGAGCGCGTCCTCGGCTTCTGCATGCCCTACTGGGAGGGCCGCGAGCAGAACCTGCTGCCCCTATGCGTCGAGCGCTACGCCGCGGCCGCCACGCGGGCCTGGGACTACAACTCGCCCCTCCCCTACGCCGAGTACGCCGCGCGCGAGCTGGCGCTGCTCCCGCGCCTGGAGGCCATCTCGGGGTTCGAGCTCCCCGAGCTACCCATGGCCCCGCCGCAGGCCGCCGCCGGGAACCTCGCGTACCGCGCGAGCGTCACCGTCACCGCCGGCCAACACCAGCCGCACTTCGGCCCGGACCGCCTCACCAACGGCATCACCGATCGGTTCGACCTCTTCCTCGGCTACCCGGCGAAGCCCGAGCCCCTGGTGATCGACCTCGAGCTCGCGGCCAGCGCCGAGGTCGCTCGGATCCGGGTCCACGAGATCGCGGTCGGTGGAAGCTGGGAGGACTACCGCGTCCTCGTCTCCTCGGACGGGGAGCGCTTCGAGGAGGTCGGGTCCACCGTCCGGGGGAAGCGTGGCGACCGCTCCTTCGTGGAGCATCGATTCGACCGCCGTCCCGTGAGGCTCATCCGGATCGAGACCCGCGGCTGCGAGGACTTCACGTTCCCCTCCTTCAGCCGCCTCACCGAGGTCGAGGCGTTCGACGGCTGACCGGGCGCGCCCGCTGGACCACGCCGGATCGCGACGACTCCCCTAGACTCGCCCCATGC
>JASFWR010000176.1:0-7732 GCA_050049155.1 Planctomycetota bacterium
TGGCGGGGCGTTGGTAGCCTCTGGACCCGGGCTCCGACCCGGCGGTCCGCGCCCCGCTCCCTCCGAGCGCCCCGCGCCGCCTCGGGCCAGCCCCCTCCCCCGCTTCCGACCCAGGGGCGGCCTCGACGAGGTCGCCGCGCCCCGAACCGCAGCGCGTGACCGGCCACGGCCGGTGTCCCCCGCGCCCAGTGAGAGCATGACGAGCCCCCGAGAGAGCACGAGCCGCCAGCAGACCACGAGCCGCCGCACCGAGGACGAGATGATCGCGGAGCTGGAGGAGAAGATCCGATGTGTCGAGTCCCGCATGAAGCGGAAGGAGGACCGCGAGCAGCCGGTCCGGAAGGGGTTCACCCGGTTCAAGAAGCACGCCTCCGCCTTCGCTCAGCTCGCCCTGGACGACCAGCGCACCGACGTGGCGAACACGGTCCTCGGGATGCTCGGCGTTGTCGAGCGTCAGCTCGAAGGGGACTGAGCCGACGCGAGGGAGACCAGGTGCTCGAAGCCGCCCTGTCCGGGGCGGCGCCTGCCCGCGGCGTCGAGCCGGACGAGCGCGCCGCAGGCGGCGAGCCAGACCCCGCCCCCCTCCCGGGCCGGGATCGGGAGCAGGTCCTCCACGCCGTCGACGCCCTCGAGCTCCACGCGCAGGGTGATCCGCCCCGCCGCCGAGACGCGGACGACGGAGGGCACCCGGTGCCCCGCGACCCACGCCCCCTCGCCGTCGCTCGCGAGCGCCACCGCCGCGAACGGGAGTCGGCGCCGCACCGACCGGCGCCACGCGCCGCCGCCGGACGGCCGCCAGACCTCGAGGGCCGCCGAGCCGTCCTCCCCCTCACGGAGCGCCCAGAGGACCTGCCCGCCGCTCCACCGGAGCGCGAGTAGGGACCCGCCCGCTCCGCGGAGCCCGGCGCCCTTCGCCGCGTCACCCGACGCGCGCGCTCCGGGCCATGCTCCCGGCAGCGCTCCCGGCCTCACTCCGAGCTTCGCTCCCGGCTTCCCTCCCGGCTTCGCTTCCGGCTCCCCTACGGGCTCCTCTTCTGGCCCTGGCGACAGCGAGGAGATCGGCGCCCGCACCGGCCTCAGGTCCTCGCCGGTCCAGGCCAGCCAGCGGGTCGGCCCGCGGCGGCGCCGCGCGACCGCCGAAAGGACGTAGCAGCCCCCGCCCGGCCGCTCCCGCACCTCCACCGGCGCGTCGACGGGGACCCGCAGGAGGACCGCCCCGTCCGCCCCCAGGCCGTAGAGGGCGTGCCCCGCCCGATCCGCGGCCCACAGGGCGAGCTCGCGGCGCCGCCGTCTCACCCCCAGCAGCCCGGGCGCGCCGCCGCCGCAGGAGACCGGACCGCCGAGGACGCCCGCGCCGAGGCCCAGCCCGAGGGACCCGAGCTCCGGACCGGCCAGCTGGCCCGCCCGCCGGGCCATCCCGCGTCGGGCCATCCAGCCCCGGGGCCCCGAGCAGCGGGTCCATGAGACCAGCGCGGCGGACCGCGGGCCCAGGGACGCGCCCCCGAGGGCGAGCCTCAGGAACGAGGACGCCCCGAGCAGCGCGAGCCGGCGCCGGTCGATCGTCGCCTCGTCCCCTCGGAGTCGCGGCTCTCCCACACGGGGTTCGACGAACGGGCCCCACGGCGGTGGCGGCTCCCGAGCCGCCTCATCGCGGCGCGACCAAGGCCGGGCCCCTGGTACCCGAACTCCGCCAACCCGACCCTGCGCCAGGGGCGGGTTGCCCTAGGCCGGCGGCGGGTTGAACGGGTAGAGCACGAGGTAGACGAGCACGCCCGTCAGCGACACGTACATCCAGATGGGCAGCGTCCAGCGGGCCAGCCGACGGTGGCGGTCCCAGTCCTCCTTGTGGGCGAGCCAGAACACCCGGAGCACCATCGGGAGGTTGACCACCGCGAGCACCACGTGGGAGAGGAGCATCAGCAGGTACGCCGTCTTCGCGAACCCCTCGCCGTTGTACTTCGTCGGGCCGCCGCTGATGGGCAGCACCGCGAAGTGGTAGTAGAGGTAGCAGGCGAGGAAGGCGGCGCTCACCAGGAAGGCCGACTTCATCATGGCCTCGTGCAGCTTCTTGCGGCCGGTCAGGATCGCCGCCAGCCCGGCCACCAGCAGCGTGAGCGCGAGCCCGTTCAGCGTGGCGTTGACCAGGGGCAGCCGCGAGCGACCGGGGAGCGGCCACACGTAGTCGAGGCCGGCGAGGGCCCGGGCGCGGGCCACGATCAGGCCGAAGCGCCGGGCGAGGACGCGCTCGGCCTCGGCGAGGTCCACGCCCCCCTCCCCCTGGGCCGGGTCCTTCAGCTCGTACCACCCTGCGACCCGCCCCTCGGGGTCCACCACCGGCATGCGGGTCGCGTGGGTGATGGCGAGGCCGGGGTCCGCCTCGTCCGTGGCGCGGACGACCGGCACCAGCAGGCCCTCGTTCATGAACCGGTGCATCTCCTCCTCGGTCTCGCTCCGGACGAAGAGCCACGCCTCCGGATCGGCCTCGAAGAGGTCCGCGTACTCCTTCAGCGCCGCGGCCGAGTCCACCTCGGGGTCGAGGGAGAACGACACCACCCGGATCCCGGTCCCGGCGAGCGCCGGGATCAGCCGCTCGGCGATGTCCCGCGAGACGCTCGGGCACGGCCCCATGCAGCGCACGAAGAAGGGCACGGCGATCCACGGCCGGCCGAGGAGGTCGGCCCGGGACACCGCCTCCCCCCGGCTGTCCTCGAAGCGGAAGTCGGGGACCTCGGCGAAGCGGTCCGCGGAGTCGGGGGCGGGCTCGCCCTGGAGCTGGGGGGCGGCCGGGGCGATCCCGACCGCGAGGACGGACGCGAGGAGGAGGGCGACGGATCGGAGCATGGCGATCGGAGCGGGCGGCGCCCGCGGGCCGGGCGTCGTCAGACGCCGCGGAGGACCGGGTCCACGAACAGCAGCGCCATCAGCGCCGGGAGGTAGATGATCGACGCCAGCAGCAGGCGCCGCGCGCTCTCGTGGGACTCCTCGCGCGCGAACGCGAGGGAGGGGACGATGTAGAGGGCCCCGAGGGCGAGGGCGCCCACCACGTACACGGGCCCCGCGAGGCCGCTGAGGGCGGGCATCAGGGTCACGGGCACGATGCTCAGGGAGTAGATCATCGCGTAGCGGCCGGCCACCCCGTCCGAGCCGGGCTCGGTCGGGACCATCCGGTGCCCGGCCCGCGCGTAGTCCTCGCGGTACATCCACGCGATGGCCATGAAGTGCGGGAACTGCCAGGCGAAGATCGTCGCGAACAGCGCCCAGCCGAGGGGCCCGATCTCACCGGCGAGCGCCGCGTAGCCGATCAGCACCGGGGCCGCGCCGGGGACCGCGCCGATCACCGTGTTCAGGGTGCTGACCCGCTTGAGCGGCGTGTAGACGCAGACGTAGACCACCAGGGTCGCCAGCACCAGCACCGCAGAGAGGAGGTTGAACGAGAGGGCCAGGCCGGCGGTGCCGCCGACGCCGAGGACCACGGCGAAGACCACGGCCTGCAGCACCGACAGCTCGCCGGTCACCAGCGGGCGGTTCCGGGTCCGCTCCATGAGGCGGTCGGTGTCACGCTCCACCACCTGGTTGAGGATGCTCGCGGCGCCGGTCACGAGCAGCACGTACAGGCCGGCCTCCGCGCAGCGCAGCAGGTTCGAGAGCGCCCCGTCGCGCGTGGCCAGCCAGCCCCCGAGCGCCGCGGTCAGGAACACCATGGTGGCCACCCGGACGCGCAGGAGCTCGACCCAGGGCGCGAGGGCCCCGCGGGCCGCGCCGGTGTCGTCGACCGCGGTCAAGCGCTCGCTCCCTCGGGGGCCAGGGCGCGCCGCGAGTACATCGCTCCGACGACCACCGACGCCAGCAGGACCGCGCCCACGAAGACGTGGGCCGTGGCGAACGCCACCTCCCCCACCGAGACCTCGGCCTGCAT
Organism: Planctomycetota bacterium; assembly: GCA_050049155.1. GTDB lineage: Bacteria > Planctomycetota > UBA1135 > UBA1135 > Saltatorellus. Next base: position 3,917 of record JASFWR010000176.1, read on the forward strand.
CCCGCCGGAGATGAAGTAGATGGCGATGGTGGCCCCGACGCCGAGGAGGAACTGCGCCACGAGGGCGCCGAGCTGGAGGCGCTGGAGCGTCCGGAGCGGGCCGCGCTCCACGCCGCGCTCCGCCCCCTCCCGGGCGGCGTCCCCGATCACCTTGGAGAAGGTGAGCACGAGGGCGACGACGGCGAGGGCCAGGGTCCCGTGCACCAGGAGCGCGGAGGTCTGCCCCTGGTGGCGCAGCCAGGCGCCGAGGGCGATCTGTCCGTAGACCAGGCCGACCACCCAGGGCCCGAGCGCGCGGAGGCCGCCGGCGAAGCGGGAGGTGGTGGCGACGGTGCGCTGCCACGTCCGGCTGGAGACCACCGCGAGCGCGACGATCAGCGAGACCACCAGCTGCGCGAGGGCCCCGTGGAGGAACGCGAGGTTCTGACTGTTCTCGAGGACCCGCGTGCCCCCCAGCAACCCCTGTCCGATGATGGCGAGGAGCACGACCCCCGCCATGCCGGTGACCTGGCGCGGCGCGCGCTGGATGTACGCCGTCGCGAGCACGCAGATGGCCACGAGGCCGACCGCCGAGGCCCAGACGCGGTGGGCGTGCTCGAGGGTGACGCCGTGGCCCTCGGCGAGCATGTCGCTGAACGGGTAGGTCCACATGTTCTGGGAGAACGTCGCCGGCCAGTCCGGCACCGCCATCCCGACGCGGTACGTCGTGACGCCGCCGCCGATCACCACCAGCACGGCGGCGAAGAACACGAGCACCCGGCTCGCTCCGCGCGGGCCGAGGAACAGCAGCGGGATCGGCAGCAGCGGCTGCCAGACGAGCTGCGGGTCGCGCATCCACGCGAGGGGCACGCCGACGGCGAGCAGCAGCACGAGCACGTTCCGGAGCCCGAGGCGGGGCCGCGCGGCCCCGTCGGCGCGCGCCGCGGGCGGCGCGGTGAGGGGATCGACTGTCGTGGAGAAAACCATGGGCTGCTCGAGGGTCGTCCGGCGCCGTCCTCATAGTCAGCGGGCCGGCGCGGTGGAAGCCGGGAAGTCCGACGAGCGCTCCCGAGGGAGGCGGACGGCCGCGATTCCGGGCAGGGAAGATACTCGCGCGGGTCGGTGCGGCGCGTGGTGAGACACCGGATCTTGGGGGCGCCGGGACGGATCTCGGGGGCGTCGGGACCGGCCCCCTCCATGGGCGCGTGCGCGACGTTGCGTCCCGCGACCGGCGGCCTAGGATCCGACGTCCGCCGCGCCATCGGTCCCGGCGCGAACCGGCCCGTCCCGTCCGGGGCCACGGCCCACCGCCGCACCCCGCGACCCCTTGCCCCGCCCCCCCCACGCCGTGCGCACCTCCCCCCTCCTCCCCCTCCACCAGCAGGCCGGCGCCCGGCTCACCGCCCCCGAGTCGGGGGGCGAGGTCATCACGTACGGGGACGCGCCCGGGGAGTACGCGGCCGCGGCGGAGGGAGGCTCCCTGCTCCTCGACCGCACAACCCGCGGGCTCGTGCCCGTGACGGGGGCCGACGCCGCCGACTTCCTCCACCGCATCCTCGCCAACGACGTGCGCGGGCTCGCGCCCGGACAGGGCAACCGCAACATGCTGCTCACGGGCAAGGGGAAGGTCGTCCACCTCTTCGACCTCGCGGCGCTGCCCGAGGGCTTCCTCGTCTCGACCGCCCCCGGCGAGGCGCCCGCCCTGGTGCAGGCCCTGGACATGTACCTGTTCACCGAGGACGTCCAGCTCGGGGACGAGACCGACCTCCACGCCCCCCTCGAGCTCGTGGGACCCGAGGCCGGCCGGCACCTGGCCGCGGTCGTCGACGGCCTCGACCTCGAGGGCGCCGTGGAGCACGGCTTCCAGCTGGGCTCCTTCGAGGGCGCCGCGACGCGGGTCACGCGCCTCCCGGTGGCGGGGCGCCCGGGCTGGCGGGTCGAGACCGAGCCGAGCCAGGTCGGCGCCCTCTGGACCGCGCTCGTCGCCGCGGGCGCGACCCCCGGCGGCCTGGTGGCCTTCGACAGCCTCCGCTCCGACACCCTCTGCGCCGAGGTCGGCCGGGACGTCTCGGAGGAGGTGTACCCGCAGGAGGCGCGCCTCGACGGGGCGTTCTCCCTGACCAAGGGCTGCTACATCGGGCAGGAGGTGGTGGCGAAGATCGACACGTACGGGGGGCTCAACAAGCAGCTCTTCAGGCTCCGTGTCTCCCACGACGACCCGGTAGCGCCCGGGACCCGGCTGGTGCGGGAGCTGGACGGGGAGCGGCGCGACCTCGGGGTGGTCACGAGCTGGGCCTACTCCTTCGCCCTCGACGGCGGCGTGGTGCTCGCCTACGTGAAGCGCAAGCACCAGGAGCCCGGCACCGAGTTCGAGCTCGGCGAGACCGGCGCGACCGCCGCCCTGGAGGGATGAGCGCCGCCGCGCCGCCTCCCCCCGAGGACGACCCCGGGGCGGACCCGCAGCCGGGCTCGGGAGGCCTCCCGGGGGACCCGCACTACCGGCCCCGCCCGGGGGACGAGCTCGTCGAGCCGCTCTTCGGCGCGCTGCGCCGCGAGCCGGACGGTGAGGCGGCCGCGCAGCCGCCGCCCCCCTCGCGCGGAGGCGCGGAGCGAGCGCGGCGCGGCTCGACCGGAGCCGGCTGGCTGGCTCGCCTCCGAGCCCTGCTCCCGGCGCGCCGTCCCCGCCCGTCCGGGGACTGGTTCATGTGCCCCGTCTGCGGCGCCGAGGTCGCCGCGGGCGCGAGGGCCTGCCGGGAGTGCGGGTCCGACGACACCACGGGCTGGTCGGACGCGACGCAGTACGACGACCTGGACCTGCCCGATCCCCCCTCCAACGAGATCCCGGACACCTTCGAGGAGTTCACCGGCGCCGCGCCGCGGGGCTCGGCCGGCCCTCGGCGCCCTTCACGCCTGCTCCTCTGGCTCCTGGCGCTGTCCCTCGCCCTCGTCGTGGCCCGGGCGCTGATGGCGCTGCTGGCGCGGGCCTAGCCGCGCCACTCGGCGATCTGCTCCTCGGCGAGGCGGACGGCGACGCGGGCGGGGGCGTCGTCCTCCTCGACCGCCCGCTCGAGGACGCGCTCCGCGACGCGCCCGATCCGCTCGCCGATCGACTCCACGGGCTCCCGTCGCCCCTCGAGGTGGAAGATGGTCCCGCGCACCAGGGCGCCCGAGTTGATGACGAAGTCCGGGGTGTAGAGGATCCCCATGTCGTGGAGCTCGTCGCCGACGAGGACCCGCGCGAGCTGGTTGTTCGCGCCGCCCGCGATGATCGAGCACCGCAACCGACCGAGGGAGAGGTCGTGGAAGAGACCGCCCAGGGCGTTCGGGCTGAACACGTCGCACTCGACCCCCACCGCCTGGCCAGGGTCCACGAGCTCGAGGTCGAGCTCGTCGGAGACCGCGAGCGCGGTGGCCTCGTCCACGTCCGCGCCGAGGACCCTCGCGCCGCGCTCCCTGGCCCGGCGCGCGACCCCGCGGCCCACGGCGCCGAGGCCCTGGACCACGATCTTCCGCTCACCCCACGCCTCCTCCCCGAAGCGCGCGCGCAGGGCCGCGGCCATGCCCTGGAAGACCCCCTCGGCGGTCGCCTCGGCGAGCTCCCCGGGACCGGCGACCCCGGGGTCGGTGACGTAGGTCGTCCGCTCCGCCACGGAGGCCAGCTCCGTCGGCCCCGTGTTGACGTCGGGCCCCGTGTAGAAGGTGCCGCCCAGCGTCTCCACCACGTCCCCGATGTGCCGGTAGGCCCGGGGCCAGTCGACCTTGCCGTCGTCGAGCAGCACGATCTTGCCCCCCCCGGCCGGGAGGTCCAGCAGCGCCGCCTTGTGGGTCATGGCCCTG
>JASFWR010000177.1:0-7716 GCA_050049155.1 Planctomycetota bacterium
CGCGGCGGGACGTGAAGGCGGGATCGAGCTTCACGTCCACGCTGCGGACCTGCTTGACGCCGGACTCGATCGCGAGCACGAGGGTGCGCTCGAGGAGGTCCACCGCGTGCAGGTTCCGCTCGATGGCGTCGACGTTCTTGGTCTTCAGCTGCTCGAGGTCGAGGCCCTCGGGGAGGTAGGCCCGGCGGCGGCTCGCCAGGTCCCCCACGCGGTCCCGGACGTTCTCCACCGACGTCATGTAGACGTTCTGGGCGGACTCCCCGCGGCCGGCCAGGTCGAACTCGGGGCGCGGGCGGAAGGCCGCGGCGTCGGAGAGCTTGTCGAAGCTGGAGCGCAGGAGGTCGTTCTCGTCCCGGGCGAGCTCACGGTCGTCGGCCGTGAACATCTCGGTGCCGAGCTTCCGGCGGGCGTTGGAGTTGTTGCGCTTGATGCTGGCGATGTCGCCCGCGTACATCCCCTCGACCACGAGGTAGCCGATCAGGAAGACGAGGAAGCCGGACCCCACCGTGGTGATGAAGCGCTTGTTCTCCTGCCAGACGTCATTCAGGTCCATCGTCTCCCTCCTCGCCCTCCGCGGGCGGCGCGAAGGACGTCATGTCGATCGTGAACTCGTTGCGGTCGATGCGCGCGTTCAGGGTCGCGTAGGGCATGGCCTCCTCGAGCCGGGACACCAGCCCCTGGAACTGGGAGGTCGGGGACTGCACCCCGTCGCGGGCCATGCCCCTGACCACGAGGATCGGGCGCTCGTTCCCGCGCTCGACGCCCAGCTCCGCGTCCGTCGCGAAGCTGCTCTCGAGCCGCGTGACCCAGAAGTCCGCCGGCAGGTTGTCGTCGAGGAAGGCGACCGTGCGGGCGAGCTGCTCGCCGGAGCCCGCGAGCCCCTGCAGGGCCAGCGTCTCGTCCACGAGCCGCGCGTTCTCCGCCACGAGCTCCTCGGTCTCCGAGTGGATGTCCCGCGCCCGGGCCAGCACGGACGAGAGCCCGCGGCTCTCCCCCTGGAGCTGGTCGAGCTTGTCCGTGAGGTACTTGACCCGGTAGCCGAGGAACGCGACGGCGAGCACCGCCGCGGCGATGAGCCAGACCGTCCCGCCGAGGAAGGCCCGCTTCTTCGCCACCGCGTCGGGGACGATCTCGAGGGAGTAGGCCTCGGGGTCCGAGGCCATGGTCGCCATGCCCAGGGCCACCACGGACTCCAGCTGGTGGGCGTCGAGCTGGTCGGCCGCGGCCGGGTCCAGGCCGGAGGTGTCCACGACCCGGAAGGGGTCGAAGAGCTCCACCGGGACGCCCATGCCCGCGGACAGGTAGCGCGGGAGCCCGCGGAGGGCCGCGCCGCCGCCGCACAGCAGGACGCGGTCCACCTTGAGGCCGGAGAGCTTGACCTGCGACTTGCAGAACATGACCGCGCTCTGGAGGAGCGAGGTCAGCTGCCCCGCCGCCGCCATCACGGCGCGGGTCGCCTTCTCCCCCTCCTGGGTCGCGTGGCGCGCGCCCGGGGCGAGGTCGACGTGCTCGATCTTCATGGCCTCGGCGCGGGCGGTCGAGACCTGCAGGCGCTGGACCAGGGCGTCGTCGAAGAGGCCGGACCCACCCGTGAGGTTCCGGGCGAAGACCAGGTCCGCCCCGCGCACGAGGACCACGTCCGTGGTCTCGTGGCCGATGTTGGCCAGCAGGACGGTGTCGTCGTCCACCACCCCGTAGCGGACGAAGGCGTTGTAGAGGCCGATGGACGCCGGGGAGAAGGCCTCGAGGGCGCCGCCCGCGAGCTCGAGCCCGGCGGTGTGCTCCTCGAGCAGGGACTCCCGGGCCATGGCGAGCAGGACCACGTCCTCCCCGTCGATCTCCGGCGGACGCGGCAGCAGGTTGAAGTCCGACGCGACCTCGGCGCCGGACTGGTCACCGATCTCCTGGACCTCGAACCGCATCAGGTTGCGCAGCTGCCAGTCCGGGACCTCGGGGACGCGCGTGTAGCGCACGTTGACCTCGCGGCCCGACGCCGCGACGCGCGTGGCGCCGAGCTTGAAGCCGGCCTGCAGGGAGGCCCAGCCCGCGTCGATCGACCCGAGGTCGTTCTCCCCGGCGGCGAAGTCGGACACGTGGAAGGTGCCGCCCTTCCACGCCCCCCGGATCGCCACCGCGGACCGCGCTCCGATGTCCGCGCCCGTACTCGTCTTCGCCATCAGCGCTCCTCTCCCCCGGCGGACTCGAGCCGCTCGGCGTACTCCTCCAGGCGACGGACGAGGTCGTCCGCGCCGTCGTTCTTCAGGACCGTGGAGATGGCCTCGAGGCGCATCCGCTCGTGGCGGTCGCTCTCCCCCTTCAGCCCGTCGAGCTCACGCTCGATCCCCGCGGCCGCGTCCCGGAAGCGGGTCTCGGTGTCCCCCGCGCCCGCGTACTCGTCGGCGAGGGCGCGGGCGTGGGCGAGCTTCTCCTCGAAGAGCCCCGGCAGCCCGAAGAAGCGGGCGCGCTCGAGCTCACCCTCGAGCGCCTTCAGGGCGTCGCGCGCCTCGGACTCGAGCTCGGCCTGCTCCGTGATGGCGCGCTCCACGAGCGCCGCGTCGAAGGGGACGCTCGCGAGGAGCTCCTGCCAGGCGCCGAGGGCGGCGCCGCGCTCGCCGCGCTTGCGCAGCTCGCCGGCCTGGCGCGCCATGCGCTCCGCCTGGGTGCGCTCCTGGGAGAACTCCACCTGGATCGACAGGGTGGCGCCGGCGGGCAGCGCGGCGCGGAGCACCACGTCGTCGCCGGCGGGCCTGGCCGAGAAGCCGACGGGCTGGCTGCAGGCGATCCGCACGAGCCGGGCGTCGGCCCCGAGGAGGAGGGAGTCCGCCTCGGCGAGCTCGAAGGAGGTGCCGTGGGCCACGTAGCCCCGGGCCCCGAGGGTCGCGAGCCCGGCGGAGACCAGCTCGCCCTCCGCCCGGAGCTGGAGCTCGCCCGCGCCGGCCGGGGTGAGCTCGAAGGTGCCCCCCTCGCCGCCCAGGGTGAGCGGGACGCCGTCGAGCCCGTCGCCGGACGCCAGCACCCGCAGGGACGAGACCATGGGCTCGTCGAGGGCGGACAGGGCCACGGCCAGGACGCCGCCGGCGCCCTCGCCCGCGACCGCCATGGACCACTCGTCGTGCTCCCGGAGCCGCAGGCCGGCCGCGTCCGCGGGCACCAGGGCCACGTCGTCCACGTCGATCTCCGCGGGGACGCCGTCCCCGCCTTCCTCGGTGGGCGGCGGGTCGCCGCTGCCCTCGCCGCGCACGACCACGCTCACGCGGTCGAAGCCGCGCGGCGCCGTGCCGCGCAGGGTGAGCTCGGTCCAGTCCTCCGCGCCGGAGACCGCCCCGGACCAGACGGTGGTCGACGCGGCGCCCTCGCCGGACGAGGTGAAGCGGAGGCCCAGGCGGACCGCCGCGTCCCCGTCCCCGCGCACCTGGCCGATGGCCTCGACGCTGCGGGAGCCGCCCGAGAGCCGGACCGGATCGGAGGTGATCACCGCGTCGTCCCCGCCGAACAGCTCGGCGCGGATGCCGTTGCGCCCGCTGCGGCTCGCGGAGCGGACCGGGTCCCAGACCGCGGATCGGGTCTCGTCGGAGCTCCAGCCGTCGGTCTTCTCGAAGGAGTAGCCCTGCTGGAGCAGGTTCCCGGCCACGGGCACCACCGCCGCCGACGCGCGGGAGCGACCGGAGCTGTCGTCGGCCTTCTTGCCCATCCACCACCAGGCGCCAGCGCCCGCGGCCGCCAGCACGACCACGAGGAGCGGACCGAGCTTGGAGGACTTCCGGGAGCGAGCGAGGTCGTCCGCGGTGATGACGAGGGAATCTTCCTCCTCGGGGAGGTCGAGGTCGTCCTGTGCGGGGGTCGCGGCGGCGGTCATCGCGTCCGCGGGGATCGGAGCGGCGGGCCGAGCTGCAGGTGGGGCAGCGGGCGCGGGGGCCGGCGCCGGCACGGCGCGCTTGGTCGGCATCGGCGCGGCGGACGGCTCCTCGAGGACCAGCTCGCCCGGATCCTCCAGCACCAGCTCCCCGGGGTCCTCCAGGGTCAGCTCGTCCGTGCCGAGGCCGGGGGTCCCCGCCTGGCTCTGGTCGAGGAGGGTGAACTCCACGGCCCCGAGGGAGAAGCGGTCCCCGTGGCCGAGGTCCGCCTGCGGGACCTTGCGGCCACCGACGAGGGTGCCGTTCGTGCTCCCGAGGTCGCGGATGCCGACGCCGGCCGCGCTCACGTGGACCTCAGCGTGGCGCCCGGACACGGAGCCGTCCGTGACCTGGAGCGAGTTGCCGGGGCGCCGGCCGACGGTGAACACCCCACCCGCGGCGGCGTCGACGAGGATCGGGACGACCTCGCCGCGGCGCTCGCCGGACTCGAAGCGCAAGGCGTACTGGTACTCCATGGAGGGGACGCGGCTCGGGGGGAGCGGCGTTGGGCTCTCGGGGGGGCCGGATCGGGCCCTAGCCCCGCGGGGCGTACAGGTTACCCGCCCGCCCCCTCCTCCTCACGCTCTCCTCGGGCCGAGATCCGTCGATCGACGGGGCCGGCGGCCGGCCCGGGTCCGCTCCTCCCCCGCGGTCGGCCAGCGGGCGCGCCCGCGCATGGAGACCCAGCGCGGGCCCGCGATGACCAGGTGGTCGGTGACGGGGACCCCTAGGACCCGGCCGGCCCGGACGAGTCGATCGGTCACGGCCCAGTCGTGCGCGCTGGGCTCGGGGTCCCCCGAGGGGTGGTTGTGGGCCACCAGGATCGACGCTCCGCTGGCCCTGAGGGCGGTTCGGAAGACCTCCCGCGGGTGGACGAGGGCCGCGTCCAGGGTCCCGCGGCTGACCTCCTCGTGGGCGATCAGGCCCTGGCGAGCGTCGAGCACCAGCACCCGGAACACCTCCACCTCGAGGCCTCGCAGCTCGGGCGCGAGGACGCGCACGGCGTGCTCGGGCTCCACGACGCGCGCGCCGAGCCCTCCCCCCCAGCGCTCCACCTCCCTACCCATCTCGAACACTGCGGCGGCGCGATTCGCCTGGCTCCGGGTGAGCCCGCAGGTGGCGGCGAGGGCCTCGGCGGGCAGCCGCGCCGCCCGATCGAGCCCCAGCTCCGCGAGGCCGCGCGCCAGCGCCGCGCGCCTCGGGCCGGAGAGCCGCCCCCCCGCGGCCCGGGCCAGCAGCGCCGCCTGCGCCGCCGCAGCCCGCTCCGTGCCGAGCTCGTCCGTCCTCCCCATGGCCGCGCGCCGTCCTCCTCGTCGTCGTCCGCTCCGACCTCTTCGACCTCCCGGAGCGCCTCCTCGCCGACCTCCGAGCCGACCTCCGGGTCGTCCCTCGCGCCAAGCGCGAGCTCACCACCGAGCGCGAGCCCAACACCTGGCAGGGGCCCGCCACCGCGACCGGATCCAACGCCGCGGAGGAGCGAGCCGGCCGCGAGGGTGAGACCGGGGCGCCGGCCGCCCCCATGGGACGGACCACCCCGCGGAGGGTTGCGGGCCTCAGCGCTGCAGGTCGTCCGCCAGGTCCCCGAGCACCTGGTCGAGGTCCACGAGGGTGCGCTCCCGGAAGTGCGCCGCCGCGCCCTCGACGCCCCCGTCGCGGCACGCGCCGACCATGGCGAACACGAGGTCCTCCCCGTACCGCTCGACGAGGTGGTCCACGAAGGCGAGGGCCTGGTCGTAGGCCCGCGCCACCTGGGCGCGGTCCTCCCAACCGACGAGGTTGCCGCGCAGGCGCTCCAGCGGGAACAGGCCGCCGGCGGCCAGGCGGGACCGGGCGATCCGGACGTCGGTGGCCCGGCGGTCGGGGTCCTCCAGCCACTGGGCGACGCCCTCGTTCAGCCAGGAGGGCACCGTCGCGCCGCCGATGGAGTGGGAGAAGGCGTGGGCCGTCTCGTGGCGCAGCACCCCCGTCACCCGCGCGAGGCGCGCCTCGGTCCGCAGGTCCTCGACCGGCACCCGCACGCGCCCGTCGAAGACGCCGCCGGCCCAGTCCCCGAGCCCGGTGACCGCGTCGAAGCCCTCCGCGTCGTAGAGGATCACCTCGATCCGCCCCTCCCCGGCCTCCACCGGGCGCCGGCGGAAGCGCTCGCCGAACTCCTGGTACGTGTCCTCGAGGAGGACCTTCAGCCGCTCGATCCCCCCCGCGAGCTCCTCGCGTCCTCCGTCGAACTTGAAGGTGAAGTGGAGCGTGGGCTCGACCACGAAGTCGCGCTCCTCGTCCCGGTCGCGCCGCACCCGGTCCCGCAGGGCCTCCACCTTCCCGCGCCGCTCCGGGTCGTCGATGCGCTCCAGGGCGCGCTCGTAGTCCTCGAGGGCCGCGTCCGCTCCCCGCTCCCCGGCGCGCGCGCGGCGCAGGTAGGCCTCGCCCAGGTTGACACCGAAGGCGGCCACGTCCGGGCGGGCCGCCGCCGCCTCCTCGAGGAGCTCGACGGCGTCGTCCAGGCGCCCCTCGCCGAGGGCGGCGATGGCGAGGTCGTTGAGGTCGAAGGCCCGCTCGTCCGGCCCCGCGGCGGGCTCCCCCCCCTCCCCGGGTCCTCCGCCGCCCGGGTCCTCCGCGGGAGCCGTCGAGGGGCGCGCGCCGCCCCCACGCCCGGGCGCCGCCTCCGACACTTCGCCCGCGGCGTCCGGCTCGGGCGCCGCCTCCTCCGCCGGTCCCGGGCCGAGGACGCCGGAGATCGCCAGCAGCGCCGCGCCCGCCGCCAGCGCCGCAGCGAGGAGCACGAGCCACCGGGCGCTCCCGGCGCGAGGGTCGGGGACCCGGCGAGGGGGCGCCGCGGGGCCCGGGTCCATGAGGCCGGGGTCCTGGGGGCCGGGGTCCTGGGTGCTGGGGTCCTGGCGGCTGGGGTCCTGGGGGGTGCGATCCACGTGGTCTTGCTCCGCGGGGGTCAGGACGACGCCGCGCCCGGGTCCTTCCCGGGCTCCTCGCTCGACGCACCCGCGGCCCCCCGGGGCCCTCGCGGCTCGACGCCGACCCCTCGGTCCGCCAGCAGGGCCGGGAACGGGGCGTAGACGGCGGGGTAGTCCAGCTCGCGCTCGAGCTCCCGGATGCGCCCCAGGAAGCGCTCGTGCGTCGCCTCCAGGGCGTCCCGCATGGAGGGGTCGCAGAAGTAGGTCCGGCACCCCAGGGGCCGCCCCTCGCGCGCCGTGCAGCGCCCGGCCACGTGGTAGGGACAGCGCCCCTCGGCCTCGGGGGGCGGGGCGTCGGGGAGCAGGGCCGCGGCGTGGTCCGCCTCGAGGCCCGTGGCGTAGAGCACGTGGTCGGCCTCTTCGAAGCGGCAGCAGACGCCGCGCGCGAGGCAGACGGGGCGGACGGCGTCCAGGAGCTCGTCCAGCTCCGCGTAGAGCTCGGCCAGCCGACGGCCGGCCTCCTCGCGCTGGGCCTCGGTGGGCTCCACCCGGATCCCGGGGCAGGTGGCCCGGGCGCGCTCGAAGCCCTCGGCGGACTCCATCACGGAGGGCCAGTAGGGGAACGTGCGGCAGTGCGCGGGCCTCGCCTCGTACACGGAGCAGTGGTTGCTCCCCTCGAGCAGGGTGCAGCGCCCGCCCTCCCCCTCGGCGCGCTCCCGGAGCGTCGGCCGCAGGACCCCGGGCGCCCGCGGGTCGGGGACGGTCCGGACGTGCAGCTCGGTGAAGGCCTCCGGCGTCATCCCGAGGGCCGCGGCCATGCCCTCCACCTCGCCCTCCTCCAGCCAGACGTGCCCCTCCCCTCCCGTGCAGCAGCGCCCGCACCGGTGGCAGGAGAAGCGGAAGGGGACGGCTCCCCCCAG
>JASFWR010000011.1:0-21920 GCA_050049155.1 Planctomycetota bacterium
GCTCCTCGGCGAGGCTCCAGAGCAGCTTGCCCTCGAACTCTCCGCTGTAGGTGGACTCCTGGGGCAGCGTCGGGGCGGGCTGGAGCGCTCCGCCGCCGCCGCCTCCGCGGCCGCCGCGCCCGCCGCGCATGCGTGCCTCCATGGTGCCCTCGACCTCGACCTCCAGGGAGATCACGGCGCACTCGAGGCCGCCGGCCTCCTCGGTCTCCTCGGTGTAGGTCGCGGTCACCGACCAGTCGCCGCCGGCGATCGCGCCGAGGCCGGAGCGGGCGCCGCCGCCGCGCATGCCGCCGCGACCGCCGCGGCCCCCGCGACCCTCGCCGCCTCGCTCACCGCTGCGCTCGGGGCGGTCGATCAGCTTGGCCTCGAGGCCAGCGCCGAGGGCGGCCATGAGGTCCTCGCCCTCCAGGTCCCAGGTGTCGCCGGCCTCGACGGCCTCCTCCGGGAGCAGGGCGTCCAGGGGGAGCGAGAGGCGGTGCCCCTCGAGGCGCCCCTCGCCCTCGGGCTCGTCGCCGTCCACGATCTCCACCTCGGACTCGTCGTCCGCGCCGGTGATCAGCAAGGTCAGACCCTCGAAGCTGCTCTCGGCCTCCATCTCCATGGGGCCGTCGCGGCCCTCGCGCTCGGAGGTGGCGCTGACCTCGTCGAAGGCGCGCTCCACCCCGGTGAGGGTCCCCTCCTTCACCTCCTTGGGGGTGTCCGTGTACGAGTAGCTGATGGAGGTCGAGCTGCCGCCGCCGCCGAAGCCGCCCCGGTCCATGGGCTCGCCGTCGATGTAGAGCTCGGAGCTGAGGACCTCGTTCGAGGACTCGAGGGCGACGCTGACCTCGAAGGAGCGATCCGTCGAGTAGCGCGTGGAGAGGCCCGCGGTGACGAGGACGCCTGCGGTGGCCGCCGCGGCGAGCGAGGTGGCGGCGAGGGCGAGCGGGGTGGGACGAAGCATGGTGCGTGGACGGTGGGACTCTGGGGCGGGCAGGCGGCGCGGTGGCGGCCCGCGGACGGCTGGAGGTCGCGGACGCTTCCGGACCCTTCGGCGCATTGGAACCCATCCTTGCCCCCTCGGTTCCATCCAACTGCCCCGCGCCCCCCGTTTGGCGTCGCCCGTCACGGGGCTGTTGCGAGCGGTCCGATCGTGTCGCGGAGTGCGCCACCCCGCGCGACGGGCCGCGGCGCCCGCTCTGTACCGGGGATGTAAGCCGGCCGGCGGTCAGCGCAGGGCGCGGCGGACCACGGCCATGCGGGCCCGGCTGACCGGCACGGTCGTCCCGCCCTCCAGGGTCAGGCGACCGGTGCCGGAGGTCGAGCTCTGCAGGGAGCGAACGGCGCCGCGGCTGACGATCGCGGAGCGGTGGACGCGGAGGAAGGACGCCTCCGGCAGGCGCTTCTCCACGCTGCCCATGGACGCTCGCATCAGCTCGACGCCGCCCCCGGTCCGGTGGACCTTCACGTACTGGTCTGCGGCCTCCACCCAGAGGATCTCCGCGAACGGGACCATCACCATCTGGCCCTCACGGTGGATCACCAGCCGGTCCTCACCCCGCTCCTCCAGGAGGCCCTCGAGCCGGGCCCGCCCGGGGGCGGCGCCCTCGCGGCGGCGGCGCTCCCGCGCGCGGTCCAGGGCCCGCGCGAAGCGCTCGTCGTCGAAGGGCTTGAGCAGGTAGTCCACCGCGTGCAGCTCGAACGCCTCCACGGCGTGGTCGTCGTGGGCGGTGGCGAAGACCACGAGCGGTCGATCCTCCGGAGCGAGGGCCGCGACCACGTCGAGGCCCGACGCGCCGGGCATCCGGATGTCGAGGACGAGCAGGTCCGGCGAGAGCTCCCGCGCGAGCTCGATCGCGGCCTCGCCGTCCCCGCAGCTCCCCACGAGCTCGAGGCCGGGGTCCGCGGCGACGAGGCGCTCGAGGGACTCCCGGGCGTGGGGCTCGTCGTCGGCGCAGAGCACGCGCAGGACCTCCGTCATCGGAGCTCCTCCTCTCCCCGAGCGGCCCCCTCGTCGGGAGGCGCGGGGAGGTCGTCGAGGGGGAGCTCCAGCTGCGCTCGCGTCCCGCCGCCCTCGCGGGGGCCGAGCTCGAGCCGCGCGTCGCCCTCGAAGAGCGCCGCGAGGCGGGACCGGACGTGCCGCAGGCCGACGCCCTCGGGGCTGCCCTCCGCGAAGCCCGGCCCGTCGTCCTCGACGTCGATCCGGAGCCGCACGCCGCCGCCCGCGGCGACGGCGCGGAGTCGGACGGTCCCGCCCTCGGTGTCGGAGGCGATGCCGTGCTTGACGGCGTTCTCGACCAGGGGCTGGGTGATGAACGCGGGGACCTCGGCGCAGTGCAGCTCCTCCGGGACGTCCACCTCCACCCGGAGGCGCTCCCCGAGGCGCAGCTGCTCGACCTCGAGGTACCGCGTCGCGAGCTCGAGCTCGCGCTCGAGGGAGACGAACTGCTCCGGGCCCGCGTCGAGGCTGGTGCGCAGGAGGTCGCCGATGCGGGCGAGGGCGCCGAGGGCCTCCTTCGATCGCTCGCCCCGGATCATGCCGCCCACGGAGTGCAGGGCGTTGAACAGGAAGTGAGGGTGCAGCTGCCCCTTGAGCGCGCTGAGCTGCGCGGCGGTGAGGTCGGCCTCCAGCTGGGAGGTCCGTAGCTCCAGGGCCGCGGCCTCACGCTCCCGGGTGCGCCCCGTGAGGAAGGCGCGGGCGCCGAGCCCGAGGCCGACGAGGGCCAGGTAGATGAGCGCGTAGCGGGGCACGCGGAGGGTCCAGCGCCGCTCGAAGTCGAGGGCCAGGTCCCCGGTCACGAAGCCGCTGGCGGGGGAGATCCCCGCGCGGCGCCGCCCGCCCCGCGGCCAGCGCCCGTCGGCGCGGTCGCGGCCGCGCCGCCCCGGACGCTCGGCGTCCTCCTCCGTGGCCTCGCCTTCCGCCCCGTCGCCCGCCGACGGGACCCGGGCTCCACCCGGTCGTCCTTCCGAGGTCCCCGCCGGGGGGACCGCCGGTTCGACGCTGCCGTCGGACGCCGAAGGGGCGCCGCCCTCCCGCGCGTCCGCCGCGGGCTCGCCCTCGGAGCGGGGGGGCTCGGTGCGGGAGCTCTCGCGCTCCCAGGGAGGTCGTCGCCGGGTGGAGCTCGGGTCCTCCATGGAGAGGACGCGCTCCCGGAAGTAGGCGGTGCGCTCGGGCCCCTGGATCCAGGCGGTGAGCGAGTTCTCGAGGACGAGGAAGAGGGAGGCGACGGCCGCGGCCAGGGGCAGGTGGCAGGCGAGCTGCAGGGGCCAGCCGGGCACCCTGGTCATGATCGCGCCCGCGAGGCCGTACAGAGGGAGGAAGGTGACCGCCCAGGCGAGCCAGATCACCCCCTGGCGCAGGACGAGGTCCGACTCCTCCGGCCCCCCGCCCCAGGCGCGCCGGAGCTCCACCTCGCCGAAGGAGGTGGCGGCGGTCGCGAGGCCCGTCGCCACCACGAGCAGCACGGTCAGCCTCAGCGGGCTCCGCAGCCACGACTCCAGGTCGGCGAGCGGGCCGCGTCCGGGCGCGAGGCCGGCGGCGGGGGCGGTCCCCTGGTCGAGGTCGGGTTCGGAGGCCATGGGCCTTCAGTATCGCATCTCAGGCGGCGCGGTTCCCAACACACCGGCGGCCGCCGGCGACGCCGCTCCGGATCGAGAGCCGGGCCGCGGGGGCGACAACGCCGGGGGACCGCTGCGCATCCCGAGCGGCGGTCGGTAAGATCGCGGTCATGGCTCAGGACAAGGCGAGCGCGGCGGGGGCCACCGAGTTGCGTTCCTTCATGCAGTCCGTCCTCGAGGACATCCGCGTCCTCGAGCGGATGATGGAGGAGGGGATGATCGAGCGGGACGTCCGGCGCATCGGCGCCGAGCAGGAGCTCTTCCTCGTGGACGAGGCCTGGCGCCCCGTGGCGCTGCAGCGCGCGATGCTGGACCGGCTCCGGGAGGAGAGCGCCAGCTTCACCCCGGAGCTGGCGCGCTTCAACATCGAGGCCAACCTGCAGCCCCAGGTGCTGTCGCCCACGTGCCTCTCGGACATGCACGCCGAGCTGGACGACCTGATGCGCAAGGCCCGGGCCGCGGCCCAGGCCGAGGGCGGCCAGGTGCTGCTCTGCGGGATCCTCCCCACCCTGGCGCAGTCGGACCTGTCCCTGGACAACATGGCCGACAGCGAGCGCTACCGGCAGCTGAACCAGGTCATGTCCGACATGCGCGGGGGGCGCTTCGAGAGCCTGATCAAGGGGCTCGACGAGCTCCGCGTGGTCCACGACAACGTGATGATGGAGGCCTGCAACACCTCCTTCCAGGTGCACTTCCAGGTGGGCGCGGAGGAGTTCGCCAACCTCTACAACCTGGCGCAGCTGGTGACCGCCCCGGTGCTGGCCGCCGCGGTGAACTCGCCGGTGCTCCTGCAGCACCGGCTCTGGCACGAGACCCGCGTCGCGCTCTTCGCCCAGACCCTCGACATCCGGAACGCGTCGCAGCTGGCGCGGAACACCCGGCAGCGGGTGACCTTCGGGGAGAGCTGGGTCGAGGGCGGGGTGCTGGACATCTTCCGCGAGGACGTGGCGCGGTTCCGCCTCCTCCTCGGCGGGGACCCGGGCGGGAGCTCGCTCGAGGCCCTCGAGCGGGGCGAGGTGCCGACCCTCGACGCCCTGCGCATGCACAACGGCACCGTCTATCGGTGGAACCGCCCCTGCTACGGGATCTCCGACGGCAAGCCCCACCTCCGCATCGAGAACCGCGTCCTCCCGGCGGGCCCGACGGTCGAGGACCAGATCGCGAACACCGCCTTCTACCTCGGCCTGATGATCGCGTTCGGCGAGGAGCTGGACGACGTGCGGCGCGTCATGGAGTTCGACGACGCCAAGGGGAACTTCATGGCCGCCGCCCGGTACGGCCTGGCCGCGGAGCTGCGGTGGCTCGGCGGCCGCCGGGTGAGCGCGCGGGACCTGATCCTGTCCGACCTGCTCCCGCGGGCGCGGGAGGGGCTGGCGTTCAAGGGCATCGAGCGGAGCTCGGCCGACCACTACCTCGAGCTGATCGAGGAGCGGGTCTCGTCGGGGCGCACCGGCGCGCAGTGGGCCCTGGACTCCCTCGCCCGCATGGGGACCCGCGGCACCCTCGACGAGCGCCACCGGGCCCTGGCCTCGGCGACGTACGCGAGGCAGGCGGCGGGCCTCCCGGCCCACACCTGGGCGCTCGCGGACCTGGACGAGATATCGGACTGGCGCCACAGCTTCCGGACGGTCGGCCAGATCATGAGCCGCGACCTCTTCACCCTCCACCCGGAGGACGTGGTCGACCTCGCGGCGAGCCTCATGGACTGGGAGCACATCCGCTACGTCCCGGTGGAGGACGACCAGGGGAAGCTCGTGGGCCTGCTCACCCAGCGTGGCCTCCTCCGGAAGCTCTCGAACCGCACGGAGGGGGGGGCGGCCGCCGGACCCCTCTCGGTCCGCGACGTGATGGTGGAGGAGCCGGTGACGGTCAGCCCCGGCGACACCACCCTCGCGGCCATCGAGCTCATGCGCGACCACCGCATCGGGTGCCTGCCCGTGGTGGACAGCGGCCGCCTGGTGGGCATCGTCACGGAGCACGACTTCATCGACGCCGCGGCGAACCTCCTCGAGGAGACGCTCCGCAGCCGTTGAGGCCGGCGCCGGTGCGGCCTCCGCGCCGGACCCCGCTCCGATGATGGTCCGAGCCCCCAGGCGATCTCCGTCCTGCGACGGACCCCGGCCCGGGGTGAACCCGTGCGCGGAGGGCCCCGGCGGGCCTCAAGTCGGGCGCCGGCGGGTTCCGAAGAGGCCCCAGGCATGACCGAGTCCGGCGTCGAGACCGGCGACCCCTCCCCGCCGAGCCGCGGCACGAGGGGGCGCGCCGAGGAGGGAGCGGGTCCGCCCGCGGAACTCGGCGCCCTCGAGCGGGAGCTCGGACGGGTGGACGGGGGCCGACCCGGTCCCGTGGTCCTGATCACGGCCGGCCTGCACGGCAACGAGCCCGCGGGCGTCCGGGCCGCGCGGGAGGTCCTCGGCGAGCTCGCCGGGGCGGGGTGTGCGGGCCGGGTCCTCGCCCTCGCGGGCAACCTCCGCGCGCTCCGGGACGGGAAGCGGCACGGCGGGCGGGACCTGAACCGGCTCTGGAAGGACGAGGTCCTGGCGGAGATCCTCGCCGGCGACCCCTCCGCCGACGGGCCCGACGAGGCCGAGCTGCGGGAGGTCCACGGGATCATCGAGCGCGAGCGGGCAGCGGCGCGGGCCGCCGGCCAGCGGCTCGTTCTGCTCGACCTCCACTCCACCTCCGCGGGCGGCGGCCCCTTCATCGTCGTACCGGACGCCGTCCGGAGCCGGCGGCTCGCCCGCGCGGTGGGGCTCCCCGTGGTGCTCGGCCTCGAGCAGCGCATCGACGGACCGCTGCTCACCTGGCTGGTGACGGGCGGGGACAGCGGGATCGTGATCGAGGGGGGGCAGCACACGGATCCGCGCACCGCGGAGGTCCTCGCGGACGCCCTGCGCGTGGCGCTCCGCGCCCTCGGCGTCGCGCCCGAGGGGTGGGCGCCCGCCGGGGGCGCGCGGGCGCGGATCGAGGGGGTCCGCGGCGACGTCCCGCCCGTCCTCGACATGGTGCACGCCCACCCGATCGAGCCCGGGGACGGCTTCGTCATGGAGCCGGGCTGGTCCAACTTCCGGCGGGTGACCGCCGGGCAGACCCTCGCGCTCCAGCGGGGCGAGGTGGTCCAGGCGCCCCTCAAGGGCTACATGCTCATGCCCCTCTACCAGGGGCTGGGGACGGAGGGCTTCTTCCTCTGCAAGCCCGTCGGCCGCCCGTGGCTCGCCGCCTCGCGGGTCGCGCGGGCCCTGGGGCTGCGGCGCCTCCTCCCGCTCCTCCCGGGCCTCCGCTCCGGGCGCCCCGGCGCGGACGAGGTCTTCCAGCGGGCGGACGCGCCAGGGTGGACGCGCGCCTGGCTCACGCTCCTCGGGTACCGCACCTCGTCCCCGGTCGAGGGCGGGGTCCGGTGGACGCGGTCTCGGTCCAGGTCCCGGTCGAAGCCGCGGTCGCGGTGACGAGCGGGGGAGCGCCGACGGAGCGGCGCCCCGCGCGGACGGATGCTCGCGACCTCCGTCAGGCGGCGAACTCGATGGCGCCCTCGGGCAGCAGGTAGACGATGAGCATGCGCCCGCCCTCGACCGTGGGCACGTGCTCGCTGCCCGGCGGCTCCACGACCCAGCCGGGCCCCTGGCCGTCGAAGGTCGGGGTGCCGTCGAGGGCGACGCACCAGTTGACCTCGCCGTTGGGGTGCCGGTGTCGGGGACCGGGGCCCGTCATGTCCACCACGTCGATCGAGAAGCCGCCGGTCTCCTCCGTCGCCTTGGCGGCGCGGCTGTAGCGGACGGGGGGCTCCCCCCGGTCGGCCACCTGGCCGGCCTCGAGGAGCGCCACCAGGGCCGCGCTGAGGCGCTGCCCCTCGTCGGAGGCGGGGTCGAGCCGGGCGGTGAGGGTCGCGCGGGCGGCCTTGGGGTCGGTGAGGTCGACGCCGGCGGCGGCGTCGAGGAGGGGCTGGAAAGTCTCGAGCATCGGGGCGACCGTTCGGTGGGGTGAGAGGGGCCCGAGGTTACCCTTTCGTTCCGTGCAGCCCCTCGTGAAGCGACTCCTGATCTTCGCCGCCTGCCTCGCGCTCGCGTGGGCGGCGCACCGCCCGCTCCTCGGCGCTGGCTTTCTCGGGTCCGACGCGGCGGTCCTCGAGGACACGCAGCGGGCCTTCGAGGTGGAGGGCGCGGGCGCCCCCTGGGGCGTCGCCGCCGTGGACCACCGCCCGGTGGCCGCGCTCTCCCTGGCCTTCTCCCGCTCCCTTCGCGCGGCCGAGGGCGTCTACACGGGCGGGGACGCGGGCCGGCTCCGCCTCGAGGGGCTCATCCTCCTGATCCTCGCGGCCTTCGGGGTGCGCAGCGCGGTGGCGCGCGCCATGGAGCCCTGGACCGGGAGGGAGCACGCCCGCGCGGCGGGGATCGCCTCGGGCGCGCTGCTGCTCGTCCACCCGCTGCTGGTCCCGCTGGCCGCTCACCTCCCCGCCCGCGGGGACGCCATCGGGCTGGCGGCCAGCGCGTGGTCGGTGGCCTTCCTGCTCCGCGGGCGTCAGCGACGGCGGGCCGGGCCGCTGGTGCTCGCCTTCCTGCTCGCGGTGCTCGCCGCCGCGGCGTCCCCCTCGGCGCTCATCCTGGTCCCCCTCAGCTTCGGCCTCGAGTTCGTGGCCGCGCACCGCCACCGGCCGCTCCGCGTCCGCCTGCGGACCGCGGCGCAGGTGGGCGCCGGGTACGCGGCGGCGCTGCTGCTGGAGCTCGGCGCCCGCCTCTCCATGCAGCCCCCGAGCTTCACCACGGCGGTCCGCGAGCCCATCGACCCGGCGGCGGTGTTCGCGGGGGACGGCGGCGGCCTGCTGCGGCTCCTCGCCGTGTCGGCGGAGAAGGTCGGCGTCGTCGTGCTGCCCGTGAACACCACCGGGGTGGGCGCCCTCGGCTACGGCCTCGCCGTGCTCGCCCTGCTGGTGGCCCTGCACCCCGGGATCGTCGCGGCCCGCGCGGCGCCCCGGCTCTGGGGTCGCTTCCTCGCGGGCTGGGCCGTCGCGCTGACCGTGCTGCTGCTCCTCGGCACCCGCGAGCGGTTCCTGCCGTCCAACCTCGGCGACCTCCAGGGCGCGACCTTCCTGGGCGTGTGCATGGCCGTGGGGCTGGGCACCTCCGCGACCGCCCTCGCCGGGCTGCGCCGGACCGTCCTCCCCGTGGCCGTCGGCGCCATGTACGCCTTCCTCGCCGCGGGCAGCGGGGGCACGATCGAGGAGGCGGCGGCCGAGGTCGGCGCCCTCCAGGACGCCGTGCTGGAGGCCGCCCGTGAGGACGGCTGGACCCGGACGGTGGTCGTCCTCGACCCGCCGCGCACCGTGGCCGGCGTGGAGGCGCTCCGGCAGCAGGAGGACCGCAGCCTCGCGTCCGCGCCCTTCGTCCCCCGAGGCTCGCAGCCGGTGGAGGTCATCGGCCTCGAGAGCGAGTCCTTCTGGGCGGTGGCCGGCGGCTCCGAGACCTTCGCGGCCCTGCGCGCGGAGGGCGTGACCCTCCTGCTCCCCGCCGAGCCCGAGCCGGCCGTGGACCCGTCCGGCGAGGCCCCGGGGAGCGCCGGGGCGGGCGGCGGCCTTCCGGCCCGCCGCGCGGTTCGGCTCCCGGCCCCGCGGGCGGAGACCGGCCTGGGCGATCGAGAGGAGTTCGGCTGGGTCGGTGAGGGGGCCTCGCCCGCGTCGCGCGCCTTCGACCCCTTCGAGGCCGCCTCGATCCGGGTGATCGCCCGGGCCTCGTCGGAGGGCGAGGCGGTGGAGCTCACCCAGCCCCTGGCGCGCTGGCGGGGCTCCTCGGGGGAGGAGGTCGACGGCACGGCCCGCGGCGTCTGGATCCGCGGCGCCGACGGCCGGACCGAGGCCGTCTTCCATCCCGGCGGAGACCTCGACTGGCTCGCCGCGGGGGAGGTCATCTCCGTCTGGTTCCCGGGGACCCTGGCGCGCCCCGACGCCGCCGTCGTCGCCGCGACCCCGCGGGCCCTGCCCGAGAGCGTGCAGCCGAGGGTGGTGGGCGACGACTGGACCTTCGACCTGGACGGCGCCTCCCTCGCCACGCCCCTGGACGAGGTGTCGGAGGCCTGGGTGCTGTGGGTGGTCGACCCCCTGAGCGGTGGATCGGTCGAGCTGGAGGCGCGCGTGGCTGCGACGGGCCGCCTCACGGTGGACGGCGCCGCCTGCTTCCACGACCTCGACCTCCTGTGGATCCTCGACCGGCGCCTCGACGGAGTCCCGGTCGAGCGAGCGCGGGGCCGTCGCCGCTAGTATCCTCCGCGCCATGTCGACCCAGCCCTCCACGTCCCTCGAGTCGTTCCCCAACCCCAACCCGGGCCGCGATTACGAGATCCGCTTCGACTGCCCCGAGTTCACCTGCGTGTGCCCGAAGACCGGGCAGCCGGACTTCGCGACCATCCGCATCCGCTACACGCCCGCCGAGCGCTGCGTGGAGCTGAAGAGCCTGAAGCTCTACCTGTGGTCCTACCGCGAGGTCGGCGCCTTCCACGAGGCGGTCACGAACAAGATCATGGACGACCTCGTGGCCGCCGTGGCGCCGAAGCGGATGGTGGTCGAGGGCGACTTCTACGTCCGCGGCGGCATCGGGACCGTCGTCGAGGTCCAGCACCCCTGACCGGGGTGGCGGGCCGGTGGCGCGCCCGGTGAGAGCGCGCGGGGCCAGCGAGCAGTGACAGCGCGCGTGGCGCGGGGCCAGGAGGCCTCGACCGGTCAGGCGCCGCGCAGCGCGCGGTCCAGGCGCGGCAGCACCTCGGCGTAGCGGCGGTCCAGCCCGAAGTGGCCGCCGTCGTGCTCCACGTGCTCGTGGGGGACCCCGAGCTCGGTCAGGGTCCGGACGAGGCGGCGGAGGCCGAACTGCAGCCCGAACTCGTCCTTGAGGCCGGCCTCCAGGTAGAGGAGGTCGAGCGCTGACAGGGCCTCGGCGTGCTCGGCGGCGGCGACGACGGGGTCGAAGGCCAGGAAGCGCGCCCAGACCTCGGGGCGGCGCTCGCAGGTGTCCGGGTCGAAGGGGAGGTCGAAGCCCATGGGCGCGTCCGGGTTCGGGGCGTAGCACGCGGACATGGCGAGGACGTTGATCGCCGCGTGCCCGTCCCCCCCGAGGTCGTGGCTCTCGTCGAAGGCCTCGAGCCAGGCCGCGGGGTCGCCGCCGTGGGCGAGCAGGGCGCGGGCGGCGCCGATCATCTCGTGCCCCAGCGGGAGCTCGAAGTCGCAGTCACCGCTGATGGAGGCCGCGGCGCGGAAGACGCCGGGGTACCGCATGGTGAGGTGGAGCGCCCCGAAGCCGCCCGAGCTCTTCCCGCACACGGCGCGCGCGCCGGGCAGCGTCGGGTAGTGGGCGTCGACGAACTCCACCAGCTCGCGCGCCACGTGGTCGGCGTAGGGGCCGGTCGCGGTGCTGTTGACGTACTGGCTCCCGCCCAGTCGGGTGAACGCGTCGGGCATCACCAGGATGGCGCCGGGGGCCCCGGACGCCTGCAGGGCCCGGTCGTAGGCGTGGACCGCCCCGGTCCTCCAGGGGTGGGTCTCCAGCATCGACTGGCCCCGCCCCGTGAAGCCGGCGAGGCAGAAGATCACCGGCAGGCGCTCACCCTCGAGGGCCGCTGGCGGGAGGTAGACCGGCACGTCGCGCACGTGCGGGTCGCCGAGGGGGTTG
The DNA here is from genome assembly GCA_050049155.1 of Planctomycetota bacterium. Taxonomy (GTDB): domain Bacteria; phylum Planctomycetota; class UBA1135; order UBA1135; genus Saltatorellus. The sequence continues at coordinate 11,247 of JASFWR010000011.1, forward strand.
TCGCGGAGGAGCGCGCTCTCGAAGGGGCGGGTCTCCACCGCGCCCTGGAACGCGGACGGGTCGCGGCGGTGGGCCCCGCCGCTCATCCCTCGAGCTCCCCGCGCAGCGCCGCGTAGGCGGGCGCGATGCGCTCGTCGATGATGCGGTGGCGCTCGGCGTAGGGGAAGAATGCGGCGTTCATGGCGTTCACCGTGACGCGCTCGAGGTCCTCGAGGGTGCAGCCGTAGTGCTCGACGGCGACCCGGAACTCGTCGGTCATCGTCGTGTGGCTCATGAGGCGGTTGTCGGTGTTCAGCGTGACCCGGTAGCCCTCGCGCAGGAAGTACGGGAACGGGTGCTCCTCCAGCGACCGCACGGCCCCCGTGTGCACGTTGCTCTGCAGGCAGCACTCGATGGGGATCCGGTGGTCGAGGACGTAGGTCGCGAGGCCGCCCACCTTGATCACCTTGCCGTCGTAGATGGCGATGTCGTCGATCAGGTGGGTGCCGTGCCCGATGCGGTGGGCCCCGCAGAACTGCAGGGCCTGCCAGATGCTCTCGGGCCCGAAGCTCTCCCCGGCGTGGATGGTCAGGGAGCCGTTCCGCCGCTTGATCAGCTGGAACGCCTCGATGTGGTGCTTGGGCGGGTGCCCCGCCTCCTCCCCCGCGAGGTCGAACCCGCAGCAGCCGCGCCCGAACCACGAGACGGCGAGCTCCGCCAGCTTCAGCGACAGCTCGGCGGACTGGTTGCGCATGGCGCACACGATGAGGCCGGACTCGACCCCGAAGGCCTCCTCGCCGCGGCGCAGGCCGCGCACGGCGGCGCCCATGACGGCGTCGAGGCCGAGGCCGCCCACGGTGTGGAAGTGCGGCGCGAAGCGCACCTCCAGGTAGACGCAGTTCTCCGCCGCGCAGTCCTCCACGAGCTCGTACGCCACGCGCTCGATGGCCTCCGCCGTCTGGAGGACGGCGATGGTGTGCTGGAACCCCTCCAGGTACTGGGGGAGCGAGCCGCGGTCGGCCCCCTCGAAGAACCACTGCCCGAGGCGGACGGGGTCGGACTCGGGGAGCCCCTCGTAGCCGCACTCGGCCGCGAGCTCGAGGACGGTCGCGGGGCGGAGGCAGCCGTCGAGGTGCTCGTGGAGGAGCACCTTCGGGGCCTTGCGGAGGACGTGGTCCGGGAGGGAGGTGGTCGGGCCCATGCCGTGAGTGTAGGCCCCGTCCTGTCGAGTTGGTCCCGCCGGCCGTATCCTCTTCGGCCTCCACCGCTCGGCCTCCATTGGCACCCAGCCCCCGCGCCCCGTGACCGACCTTCGAGTTCGCATCGCCCCCAGCCCCACCGGGACCGTCCACCTCGGCCTCTGCCGGACGGCGCTGTTCAACTGGGCCTACGCCCGCCGTCGCGGCGGGACCTTCGTCCTCCGCATCGAGGACACCGATCGGACGCGCAGCACGGAGGAGAGCGAGCGGGCCATCCTCGACGGCCTGCGGTGGCTCGGGATCGACTGGGACGAGGGGCCCGAGGTGGGGGGGCCCCATGGCCCGTACCGGCAGTCCGAGCGGGCGGGGGCCCACGGCGAGGTCGCCGCCCGGGTGCTGGAGTCCGGGCACGGCTACCGCTGCTTCTGCACGCCGGAGCGGCTGGACGAGCTGCGGGCCGAGCAGGAGCGGCGCAAGGAGACGCCCCGCTACGACCACCGCTGCCGCGCCGTGAGCCGCGAGGAGTCGGACGCCCGCGCCGCCGCCGGGGAGCCCCACGTCCTGCGCTTCCGGGTCCCGGAGGGCGAGACGGTGGTGCGTGACCTCGTGCGGGGGGACGTGCGCTTCGACCACGCCGAGGTGGACGACTGGATCATGGTGCGCCGCACCGGCGACCCGACCTACAACTTCGTCGTCGTCTGCGACGACGTCGACATGCGGATCAGCCACGTGTTCCGTGGTGAGGAGCACCTGGTCAACACCCCCAAGCAGGTGCTGCTGTACGGCGCGCTGGGCGAGGAGCCCCCCGCCTTCGGGCACCTGCCGCTGATGCTCGGGACGGACCGCAAGAAGCTCTCCAAGCGAACGGGGGACACGGCGCTCGGCGACTACGTCGCCAAGGGCTACCCCCGGGACGCGATCGTCAACTTCCTCTGCCTGCAGGGCTGGGCGCTGGACGGGGAGACCGAGGTCTTCGACACGGCGACCTTCGTCGAGCACTTCGACATCGCCGACGTGCAGAAGGCGGGGGCCGTCTTCGACCCGAAGAAGTTCCTCTGGCTCAGCGGCGACACGATCCGGCGCATGCCGGTCGGGGACCTCCTCGACGCGGTCACGCCCTTCCTCGAGGGCGAGGGCGTCGCCACCGCCGCCGACGTGGGGGCGCGGCGCCCCTGGTTCGAGCAGCTCGTCGCCGGCGAGCAGGAGCGGATCGAGCTCTTCAGCGAGCTGCCGGGCCGGGTCCGCCCGTTCTTCGACGCCGACGACGCGGTCACCTACGAGGAGGCCGCGGAGAAGAACGCGCGCAAGCACGAGGCGCGCGCGGACACCCTCGCGGCGTTCCAGGCCTGGCTCGACGAGCCGGGCCGCGCGGCGGACGTGGAGGGGCTCGGGGCGGAGACCAAGGCGTGGGTGAAGGAGCAGGGGCTGAAGTTTCCCGCCCTCTTCCAGCCGCTCCGCTGCGCCCTCACGGGGATGGCCGGCGGCCGTGACCTCGCGGACTGCATGCTGCTGCTCGGACCCGAGCGGACCCGGGCGCGCATCGCCGCGGCCCGGGAGCGGCTGGCCTGAGCCGGCGTTGAGCCGGCCCTCGGGGCCACGGAGGGGCCCGCTCCGCGCCGCCGCCGGGCCCACGGCCACGCCGCGGTCAAGGTCCAGGCCCCGCCGGCCGATGACCCAGGGGCCAGCGCGCGCCCCGCACGAGCCCCATGGAAGACCACCGCCCGTCCCTCGAACCCGATCGCGGGGACCTCGACGCCCGCCGCGACGCCATGGTCGCGGAGCTGCACGAGCGGATCGCCCGGGCGGACGGCCGAGGGCCCCTGGGCGGGACGGCGCCCCGCCGCCGGCCCCTGTCCCTCTCGCGGCTCCGCCTCCGGACCCTGGTGCTCCCGGCGCTCGCGGTGTTCCTGCTCGTGCACTTCAGCACGGGCTCCGGGGCGCCCTTCGGCGTGGTCGCCGCCTTCCAGCCCGGGGACGGCGCCTCCTACGCGGGGGCCGTCGAGCTGACGGACGGCGCCACGGCCACCGCCGGGGCCTCGGTCCCCGTGGAGCCGGGCGACGTGGTGGGGACCACCGCGGGCTCGCCCGGGACGCTGACCCTGGGGAAGGGGAGCCTCGCGCTGCACGCGGGCGCCCGTGCCCTGGTGGAGAGCCTCGTGCCTCCCCGCGTCCGGCTCGTGGGCGGCACCGGGGTCGCCAGGGGGCGGATCCGCGTGGTCACCGCCAACGGCGTCCTCGACCTGGGGGACGGAGAGGCGCAGCTCGAGATCCGCTCGGACGGGACGCGGGTCGAGGTCCGCTCCGGAGCGGGATCCCTGACCACGCCGGACGGAGTGGACGAGCTGGCGGCCGGGGACGAGCGGGTCCTCCGTTGACGGCCGCTCCGCGGCCGGGGAGCATCCGACGGTGATCCCGCCGCGCCGCTTCAGCAGACTCCGGATCGGGGTCTTCGCCGCGATCGAGCGCGCCGCCGTCCTGCTCGGCGGCCGCGCGCTCCACCGGCGGCACCTCCGGCGCGAGCGCCTGCACGTGCGCGAGGAGCCCGTCGCCGTGCCCGACCTGCCGCCCCAGCTGGAGGGGTTCTCGATCGCCCACCTCTCCGACATCCACGCCGGCCCCTTCCTGGGCCGCGGGGACCTCGACGGCGTCCGGGAGATCCTCGCGGACCTCGCGCCGGACGTGGTGTGTTGGACCGGGGACTACGTCGTCCACGGCATCCACAACGTGGCCCCCATGCACGGGGACCTCGCGGCGCTCGTGGGGTCGCGCGCGACCTTCGCGGTGTTCGGGAACCACGACTACCTCCACCGGGAGGAGTGGCGCTTCGTGGAGGCCATGGAGCCGGCCGGGTGGCGCTTCCTCAGGAACGCGTCCGCGGTGGTCGAGGTGGACGGGGCGCGGGTGGGGTTCTGCGGGATCGAGGACCCGGAGGAGGGCAAGGTGGTGGACGTCGAGGGGGCGATGGCGGGCCTGGAGGAGGCCGGCGTCGCGCTCACGGTCGCCCTCTCCCACGGGCCCAGGGCGGCGCCGGAGTTCGCCGCGCGCGGGGCCCGCGTCGTGCTCTCGGGGCACTCCCACGGGACCCAGGTGGACCTCCCGTTCCTGCGGGACCTCGGCCCCTCGCACCCGGGCCTGCGGGTGGAGCTCGGCGACGCGACGCTCGTGGTCAGCCGCGGCCTGGGCGTGATCGGCGCCCCGCTCCGGGTGGGGGTCCCCGCCGAGGTCGTCGTCCTGCGCCTGCACGGGGGCGCCGGCCCCGTGGCCAGTGACCATGTGACCAGCGACCATGTGGCCGGCGAAGCCGTGGCCAGTGGTCCCGCGGCGAGCGGCGGCGCAGCGGGGCGGGCCTCCGCGCCGCCTGGTCGGTAGAGTCGTCGTCGTGCAGGGAAGTCTCAGGCTCCACGCCGGCGTGCTCTTCGTGGGCCGCCACGCGCTCACCGCGGAGGTGTCGTCCCACGACCTCGACGGGCGCCCGCTGGACACGCGGTTCCGCTTCCGGGACGAGGACGCGGGGCGCTCGTCCGTGGACGGCATCGACGTGGACGCCGACCGGCGCCTGTGGGTGGCCGACGGGGCGGCGGGGAAGGTGCGCTGCTTCAGCCTCTTCGGGGTCGAGGTGGCGTCGGTGGGGGACGAGGGCGCGGGCGGTGACGCCCGGGGGACCCTCGGGAGCCCCGTGGACGTGCGGGTCGTGGGGGAGGACGACGACATGGCGCTCCTGGTCGCCTCCGCGGGGGATCGCCGGCACGCGCTCCAGGTCCTGATGCCGGCCGGCGGGAAGGGGCGCTCGATCCCGCCGCTCGGTGACCCCGAGGCGCGCTTCCGCCGGATCCGCGGGATCGACTGGCGCGACGGCGAGCTCGCCGTGGTGGAGGCCGGCGCCCGGCGCGTCCAGGTCTTCGAGGGGGAGCTGGTGGGGCGCCTCGTCTTCCGGTTCTCCTTCACGGTTCCCGAGGAGCTGGGGGAGCCGGAGGCCGTGGCCCTCGCGGGGCGCGGTCGGATCCTGGTCGCCACCCGCGGGGAGCGCTCGGGGCTGCACCTGTTCGACGCCGCGGGCCGGCCGCTCCACCACCTTGCGGCGGACGGCCGCGACGGCGCGGACGAGGGCGTCGATCAGCCATGCGCCCTCGCGCTCGACCTCGGCCCGTCGGACCGCCGGTCGCGGGTCTACGTCCTGGATCGGGAGGGGGAGCGGGTCCAGGTCCTCTCCCTGGACGGACGGAGCTTCGGCTCCATCCTCGGATTGGAGGGCCCCGGATCGAGCGGGCCCCGACCGAGCCAGCCCGAATCGAGCGGGCCCGGACCGGGTGAGAGCTGAGCCGCCACGCCCTCACGGCGCCGTACCATCGGCGACCCGCGACCGCCCATGCCGTCCCCTCCCTCCAAGCTCCCGCGCCGCCTCCTGCTCGGCGCCGTCATCGCCTGCGCCGTCGGGCTGACGGCGCTCGCCGTGCTCACCGGTCCGGGTGAGCCCGGGCCCGGGCCCGCGTCGCCCGGGGCGCCGCGGGCCGGCGCGGAGTCCGATCCCTCCGGGGCCGCCACCCTCGCCCGCGTGGACGGGCCCGACGGGCTCGCCGCCGAGGCCGGCGACGGGGCGGCGAGGAGCGCGCTCCCCGCCGTGGGGCCCGAGGCGGAGGCCGACGGCGCGACCGCGCCGGACGCCGCACCGGCCCGCTCGGCCAGGCTCCGGGTGGTGGCGGAGGACGGCGGCCCGGCGCCCTCCGCGGTAGAGCTGGAGCGCGCCTGGGACGGAGACCTCCGCATCGAGGACCGGGTGGAGGTCGAGGAGCTCGAGGGCGGGGTGATGGAGCTGCGCTGGATGGGCGGCGCGTCGGTGGACGTGGCCCTTGGGGCCGCGGGCTTCGTGGGGGCCACGGTCGTGGGCGTCGGGGGCGACCCGGAGCGCGTCCTCGAGGTCGGACTCCGGCGCAATGCCTCGGTCACGGTCACGGCGGAGGGGTTCGACGAGGGGGAGTCTGGCCTGCTGGTGCTGCACGCCTCCCTCGACGCGGACGGCAAGCCGCTCCTCCGGGAGGAGTGGGGGCTCGGCGGCCCGCGGACCCTCGAGGTCCCGCCCGGCCCGCTCAGCGTGGTCCTCATCGTCCGCGGCCGTCCGCCGGTGGCCCGCCTCGGGTTGGAGGTGGCGGCGAGCGAGGCGCTGGAGCTGACGCTCGCTGCGGACACGGGGGAGACCTTCTCGGGGCGCGTCGTCGAGAAGAGCACGCGCCAGCCCCTCGCCGGGGTGCGGGTCCGCCCGCGCCCCAAGGTGAGCGGCCTGAGCGCCGCCGCGGCCCGCGTGGCCTTCGAGCCCTGCGTCACGGCGGAGGACGGGAGCTTCCGGTTCGAGGGGCTCCCGATCGGCCGGCTGGACCTCGTCCTCGAGCCGCCCTTCGGACCGCCGGTGGTGCGGGAGGTGCACGTCGTGGAGGGGGAGGCGGCGCGGACCCGAGACCTCGCCATCGGCGGCGCGGCCTGCGTCACGGGGCGGATCCGCGCGGGCGCGGGGGTGGACCTCGGGCGGGCCAGCGTGTTGATCGTCGCGCCGAGCGAGGTCGCGAGGCTCGCCCCCGACCTCTCCGGTGCGGAGACCCCCGCCAGCCGCTCGAGCCTGGAGGGGCGCGGGGCCCTGGCGGAGGTCGCGCCGGACGGCACCTTCCGCTGCGAGACGGCGCCCGCTGGCCGGCGGGTGGCCGTGGTCGCCCAGGCGGGCGACGCGCTCGGCTACGTGGAGCTCGACGGACAGCTGGCGCCGGGGGAGGAGCGCCGCGGGGTGACGGTGGAGCTGGCCCGGCCCGTGCGCGCCGCGTTCCGCGTGGTGGACGACCTCGGCGAGCCGGTGGAGGCGGTGGAGGCCAGGGTCCGCTTCGCCCTGGGGGCGGCGGCGACCTGGTCCGCGTCCGAGGAGCTCGTGGCCTCCGACGGTCGGTTTGAGTGCGGGGCGGCGGCGACGGCGGTGCGCCGGATCCGGCTGGCCGCCGAGGGCCACCTGCCCATGGAGACCTCCTGGCCCGTCGTCGGCGGCGTGCCCGCGCCCGAGCCGGTGTTCACCCTCGTGGCGTGCACGCCCCTGGAGGTGCTCGTGCACGACGAGCGCGGGCTGGCGGTGCGCGGGGCGCGGGTCGAGGCGTGGCCCGCGTCGGCGGGGCCCGAGGAGGCCCGCAAGGCCCGCACGCTCCGCGCCGAGCGCGTGGACCGGCGGGGCCGCGGTGAGCTCCAGCTCGACCGCCGCGTGGGGGACTGGATGGTCCGGGCGAGGGCCAGCGGGCACGCGCCCGGGGAGGCGGTTCGTGTCGGCGAGGACCGGGACGACGAGCTGCGACTGGAGCTGGAGCGGGAGGCCGCGCCGGAGCCCGCGTCCGTCTCGGGTCGCCTCGTCCGCCGGGGGGACGGCGCGCCCGTCCCGGGGCTCCGCTTCAAGGGGCTCCGCGGCGGGGTCGCGCTCGTGGACGGGGCGGAGTATCAGCTCAAGGGGATCCGGCCCGGGAGCGTCCAGCTCGTGGCGACCGCCGAGGGCTACGAGGGCGTCCGGCTCCCCGTCGACGAGCTGCGCCCAGGGCAGGACGTGGAGCTCGGGGAGCTGCTGACCCAGGCGACCGCGCGGGTGCGCGTGGTCGTGAGGGACGCCGCGGGGCACGCGGTCCGGCGGGCGCGGGTGCGGTTGCTCCGGCCATCCCCGGGCAAGGGGCGCCGGATGGACGTGCCGAGGCGGCTCTCGTACCCCTCGCTCGGGGACGCCGAGGGCGGCTTCGAGCGGGCCGGGGTGCCGCGCTGCCACTGGGTGCTCGCGGTGGACCACGCGGACTTTCGGTCGCACCGTGAGGAGGTGCGGGTCCAGTCCCTCTCCGACCGGTTCGAGGTCGTCCTTCGGGCGAAGTAGGCGCGCCCCGCCGCGAGGTCGGCGCGGTCTCGGGGCGAACGCGGTCTCGGGGTGAACGCGGTCGCGTCGGGGAGGCCGCGCCGGCGTCCTGAATTGGGATCCCGGGACGGTCGGATCCCTCGGAACCCACCGTCCACGACCGCCCGGAACCGCGGCCGCCCTCTAGTATGGAGCGAGCGCCGATCACGGTGGTGTCGACCGTAGTCGCACGCCTGTCTTCCCCCGCCGCTCGCTTCCGATGTCCCGGCCCCTCCATCTCCTCCTGCGTCCGGTCGCCGCCGTGGCCATGGCGGCGACGCTGTTCGCGCTCCCCCAGTCGGGGTTCGCGCAGAAGGAACGCCTCCCCGGCGCCTCCACGCGGTCCGTCGCCCTCGCCACGCCCTCGGCCCCCAACCAGTTCGGGCCCCGGCAGGTCTGGATCGGTCAGTCGACCTCCGCGCTGGTCAGCGCCCTTGCGGTGCCCGCGGAGTCGACCCCGGGCCTCATCCCCGGGGTCGGCGGCCTCGTGCTGGTGCTGAGCATCGTGGTGGAGGAGACTCAGGCGGAGGAGTCCTTCACGCTCTACGTGCCGCCCACACCGCCGGGGGCCGAGCGCCCCATGCTCGTGGCCTTCCACGGCTTCAACGTCTCCCACCTCGACATCTGGGCGAACACGAGCTTCATCGACGAGTGCCAGGCGCGGGACTGGATCCTGATCGCGCCCTACCAGCGCAACCTCGCGCCCACCGGACCGGGGACCTCGCAGATCAGCTTCGGCAGCGCGGAGAGCCAGCTCCACGTCCGCGCCGTGATCCAGTACGTCCTGGATCGCTTCGCGGTGGACCGTGACCGGATCTACGGCGTCGGCTTCTCCATGGGGGGCGGCGCGGCCATGAGCTACGCGGCGCGCAACCGGGACCGCGAGGAGGGCGCGCTGGCGGCGGTCGTGAACCACACCGGCACCGTGGCCCTCCAGCACGTCTACGCGAACGCCGACACGACCACCCAGGCGCTCATGCGGCGGATCTTCACCGCCTCCCCGCAGTTCGCGCCCTTCGAGTACAACCGCGCCTCGGTGATCGAGATGGACGCCAACGGGGTGCTCGTGCTCGGCGGATACCACATGGCGCGGAACCTGACCGACGTGCCGGTCCGCACCTACTACGGCATCGGCGACGGTCAGGCCTACCTCATCGACGAGGCTCAGGCGCTCCACAGCTACATGTCGTTGATCTCGACGAATCACGAGCTGCTCGCGCTGCCCGCCGACTGTCCGTTCCCCGCCCAGCAGGGGCACTGCTGGGACACGATCGACGAGACCGAGGTCTGCGACTGGCTGGGCTCCAAGAGCCTCGCCGGCCAGGGCCAGATCGGGCAGGTGCTCGCCGACCGGAGCGGGAAGTGGGGGAGCCTCGACGTCGACCCCGCGGTCTCGGGGGACTTCGCCTCCTTCGACTACTCCATCTCCCTTTCCCAGAACTCGATCCGGATCCTGGGCAGCGACAACCTCGAGACCCTGGCGCTGGACCTCGCGGATCTCGGGCTGAACCGGAACGCCACCGTGGGGCTGCGGCTCGGCAGCGCCGACGGCACGGGCGACGACATCGTGCTCTCGGCCTACGGCGCGCCCCCCTCCGCCGTGCTGCGCAACGGCGTCCTGGTCAACCCCGACTGCACCCTGTCCGGGGCGGCCGCGTGGTGCCTCGATCCGGCGACCGGCGACCTGCGGATCTGCGAGCCCGGTCCCCAGACGGCCATCTGGTCGGTGACGCCCTGAGGTCCCGTCCGGCGTGAGCCCCGCGGGGGATCACGCTCGGGCACCGGCGAGCGAGACGGGTCGCCCGCCTCGACGGGGCCCTCGGGTTCCCTCCCGCCGCCAGGATCCTCGCGGGGTGCCGTGGTGGGCCCAGGGCGCTCAGCGGACCCGGGTCACCGAGAAGCCGCGCTCTCGGAGCAGGGTCACCAGCCCGAGCTTCGGGGCTCGCTCCCCTTCGCTGGCCGCGGGTCCCGTGCCCACGGCGAACGTGGGGCGGACCGGGGCCGCGCTGCCGTCCGGCGCCCTGTCGAGGGGAGCGTCCGGCATGTGGAGGGCTCCCACCGCGAAGAAGGTCGTCCGATCCGGGCGCATCCGCTCGTCGATGCGCCCCGCCATGCGGAGATTGCGGCGCCAGAGGAGCGCCGCGGCCGCGGTCTCCTTGAGCTCGGGGTCCTGGCCGAAGCCGGACTCCATCAGGGCGAGCAGGCGCTCCAGGTCCCCGGAGAGCCAGGCCAGGAGGGTCTCCTCCATGAGGTCGCGCCCGTCCGCCTCGTAGCGGTCCAGCTCGTCCAGGGAGTCCCGCAGCATGCGCACGTGCTCCGCCTCGGAGAAGACCTCGAAGGCCGCGATCTGCTCCTGGCTGGTCTCGAGGCCGCCGACGTCCTTGCCCGCCTCGGCGGCGCGCTGGAAGAGCAGCTTGTCGAGGGGCGGCTTCCCGGCGGCCATGTCGGGCAGGTAGCGCAGCATGGGGAGCGTCGCGCCGAGGGCCCAGGGCTTCATGCGCTTCATCCCTTCGGCGAAGGCCGGCGGGAGGCCCGCGGCGGACAGGCGTGCGCGGATGCGGGCCCAGGTGGCGTCGCCCACCATCCGGTCCAGGGCCTTGC
>JASFWR010000179.1:0-7625 GCA_050049155.1 Planctomycetota bacterium
CAGGGCCCGGCGCCCCGTCTCGCTCACGCCTCCCTGCGGCATGGAGCCCCCTCCGGCCCACCCCGGCAGGGGTGCTGGAGGGGCCCGGGGGAGGTTGTGCTCCGCCAGGCCCCGGCGTATGCTCTTCGCCCCCTCGGCCAGCCGAGCGGCCCCCGGGAGAGAACACCGTGGGATAGCCGGACTCCCCGTCGCCTCCATCCGGAGGGTGCTGGGGCCGGATCAGAATCCGATGTACGCGATCATCAGCGACCGAAACAACCAGGCCACCGTGCGCGTTGGCGACGAGATCCTCTGCGATCTCATGGACGACGCGGAGCGCGGCTCCACGATCACCTTCGACCACGTCCTGCTCGTCGGCGAGGAGGGCTCCGTCAAGATTGGCAAGCCCACCGTCGAGGGCGCCAAGGTCACCGGCGAGGTGATGGGCGAGGCCCGCGGCGACAAGCTCGTCGTCTTCCGCTTCAAGCGCCGGAAGAACATCCGCGTCAAGCGCGGCCACCGTCAGACCTACACCCGCGTCCGGATCACGGACATCAACGGCTGAGCCCGCTCGGCGCCTGAAAGGAGAACACAGACATGGCACACAAGAAGGGACAGGGCTCGACCCGCAACGGCCGCGACTCCAACCCCCAGTTCCGCGGCGTGAAGCGCTTCGGCGGGCAGAAGGTCACCGCGGGCACCATCCTCGTCCGCCAGTGCGGCACCCGCTACAAGCAGGGCAAGAACGTCGGCCTCGGCAGCGACTACACCCTCTACGCCCTCGTGGACGGCACGGTCCGCTTCCAGACGGGCCGCCGGGTCCACGTGGACGCCACGGCCGAGTGATCCCCCCGGGATCCGCTCCGCGCCGGCGCCAGGACGTTCCCGTCCAGCGCCGGCGCTTGCACTTCTGAGATGTCCACGTTCCGCGACGAGGCAGAGGTCGAGGTGGTCGCCGGCAAGGGCGGCGACGGGATCGTGTCGTTCCGCCGGGAGGCGCACGTCCCGCTCGGCGGCCCCGACGGCGGCGACGGCGGCCGCGGTGGGAGCGTGGTGTTCGTGGCCGATCCCAACGTCCACTCCCTGCTCGACATCGGGCGGCGCTTCCGGTACGCGGCGCGCAACGGCCAGCCGGGGGGCCCGAAGAACCGCACGGGGAAGAGCGCCGCGGACGAGGTGATCCACGTCCCCGTGGGCACTCTCGTGTACGACTCGGAGCGGGGCAACCTGATGCGGGACCTCGCGACGCCCGAGGATCGCCTCGTGGTGGCCGAGGGGGGGAAGCCGGGGAAGGGCAACACGCGCTTCGCCACGGCGGTGCGGCAGGTGCCGCGCAAGGCCACCCTCGGCACCCCCGGGGAGCAGCGGCGCCTCCGCCTCGAGCTCAAGATCTTCGCCGAGGTCGGGCTCCTGGGCTTCCCGAACGCGGGCAAGTCCACCTTCATCAGCCGCGTCACGGCGGCGCGCCCGAAGGTGGCCGACTACCCGTTCACCACCCTCGACCCCCAGGTCGGGATCGCGCGGGTCGCGGACTACGACACCCTGGTGGTCGCGGACCTCCCGGGCCTCATCGAGGGGGCGGCCGAGGGGGCGGGCCTCGGGCATCGTTTCCTTAAGCACGTGGAGCGTTGCGGCGTGCTGCTCCACCTCGTCGACGTCTCGGAGGCCGCCGAGCGCGACCCCGCCGTGGCCTGGGAGACCCTGGAGGACGAGCTCCGCCGTTACTCCCCCGAGCTCCACGCCAAGCCGCGCATGACCGTCGCCTCGAAGTGCTTCGAGGACGACGGGTGGGAGGAGCGCCTCGAGGCCCTGCGGGCGGTGGCCGGCCCCGACGTGCTCGGCATGTCCTCGATCCTCGGGGACGGCGTGAAGGAGGTCCTGCGCGGTGCCCACCGCGTCGTGCGCGGGCTCGACGAGGTCTGAGCGGCGCCGCAGGGGGCTGCGCCCTCAGCGGGGGTGGGCGAGGCGGGGCGCCGCCGCGGGGGCCCCGGTCTCGGGGTGAGAGGGCGACCGCCCACCGCTCCGGGCCCTCAAGGGGAAACCCCCAACGGGTCGATGCCAGGGCCTGAACGGTCCGCCTCCGCGGGCCGGGCGAGCCGCGCACGCCTCGGATGCGCGGACGGCGACCGAGGGCAGGGCATTGAACGACTTCAGCGACGACGAGTTCAGCTTCAAGGGCATCGCGCCCGGTGACCGCGCGACCGACCCCGAGGGGCCGGCGGCCGGCGCCGGATCGCCGGCGGCGCCCGAGGCCGGAGACGGGGCGGCGCTCCCGCCCCTGCCCGAGGCGCCCGAGGGCGAGGACGACCTGGCCGGGCTCTTCTCCTTCGCGGACGGGATCCCCGCCGAGGAGGCCCCCGCGGCGGACCTCCCGGGGCTGGGCCCCGTGCCGGCGGACGCCAGCCCCGCGGTGGCGCCCACCCCCGACGTGTCCGAGACGCCGGCGGTCGACGCGGCATCGACCGACGCAGCATCCACTTCCTCTGGGGCCGACCCCGCGCCCGCGGCGGCCGACGCCCCCGCGGCGACCGACCAGACGGAGGACGACGGCGAGCCGACCGCCGCCTCGCCCAAGCTCAGGGTCGAGATCGAGGAGAGCCAGGAGGGCTCCACCTCCACGGTCAGCCCGCGCCACCTCGTCCAGGGGTGGCTGCAGCAGATGGTCGACGCGGGCGCGAGCGACCTCATCCTGCGCAGCGGCGGGCGCCCCTCGCAGCGCCTCGACGGGCGCATCCACTTCCTCGAGGGGCAGGTCCCCGGACCGGGCCCCATGCTGGACGTGCTCAAGGGGATCCTGGGGGAGAGCCGGATGGCCTCCTTCACGGAGACCGGCGCGGCGGACGCGGCCCTCGACCTCGACGGCCTCGGCCGCTTCCGGATCAACGCCTACAAGCAGATGGGGGAGCCGGCCATCGTGATCCGTCGGATCAACGAGGACGCGCCGAGCCTCGACGACCTGCACCTCCCCGCGGAGGAGCTGAAGGACCTCGCGCTGCGCAAGCGCGGCCTCGTGCTCGTGACCGGCGTCGCGGGCTCGGGCAAGTCGACCACCCTCTCGGCGATGATCGAGTTCATGAACCGGAACGTGGAGCGGCACATCGTGACGCTCGAGGACCCGGTCGAGCTCCTGTTCAAGGAGCGCTACTGCGTCATCAGCCAGCGTGAGATCGGCACGGACACCGGGTCGTTCAAGCTCGGCCTCAAGCACGCGCTGCGCCAGAGCCCGGACGTGATCCTGATCGGCGAGATGCGTGACGCGGAGACCGTGCTCGCCGCCCTCGAGGCCATCGAGACGGGGCACCTGGTCATGTCCACCATGCACACCGTCAACGCGGCCCAGACCGTCGACCGGATCCTCGGCTTCTTCCCGGTGGAGCGGCACGCTCAGATCCGCCAGCGCATGGCGGACACCCTCGCCGGGGTCCTCTCCATGCGCCTCGTCCCGCGGACCGGCGGCGGCCTGATCCCGGCCTACGAGCTGATGTCGGCGACGCCCCAGGTCCGCGAGCTCCTGGAGACGGGCAAGACCACCGAGCTGGGCCGCGTCATCCAGTCCGGCATGGAGCGCGGGCTCGTCTCCCTGAACGACCGCCTTGCGGAGCTCGTACAGAGCGGCGCCGTCTCGCTGGAGGACGCCATGGCGGCCTCCGATCGACCCGACGAGCTCGTCATGGGGCTGCGGGGCATCCACGGCGGCGTGCGCGGCGCGGCCCGCGCGGAGGCCCAGCGGGGCGAGGGGGGCGCGCCTCAGGCCCCGCCCCCGGCCCACCCCGACCCTGCCCCCGAGGGGGGGCTGAGGCTCCGCAAGGGGCACCTCTGAGGGCAGGGCGCGCCGGCCTGGCAAAAGAACGGGACCCCGGGAAGGAACGCGGCCGCGCGGCGTCCGCCTGCTAACCTGCGGCCCCGCTGGAGCCCCGCCTCAGCGCCTCCATGGCCTCAGCGCCTCCATGGCCTCAGCGCCCCCATGAACGTCGGCACCATCAAGTCCCTCGCGTACCTCGCGTCCTTCGCCTCCCTGGGGGCGATGGCCTACTCGGGGTACGACTACTACGAGAACGACCGCGGGGTCTCCCACTTCGACGGGGATCGGGCGAGCACCGTGCTCAACGGCGTCCAGCCCCCCGACGCCCCCGAGCCCCTGGCGCTGGACTACGACCGGGACGTCCGGACCTCCGTGGTGACGTTCGACTGGACCGGGAAGCCGCCCCCCGAGGTGGTGGCGGAGGAGTCCGCGGAGTCGCCCGACGCGCCGGCGCCGGTCATCCCGGTGGAGGACGTGCTCGAGGTGCTGATGGTCCTCGCCGAGGCCTCGAACCCGGCGGACTCCAGGTGCCTGCTGCGCTTCACCGACAGCGCCGCGTCGCCCCGCGAGCAGCTGTTCACGGTGGGGGCCTCGCTTCCGGCGCCGAACGACCACGTCAGCGTCCTGAACATCCTCGCCGACGGCGTCGAGTTCTCCTTCGCGGACGAGCAGCGCGCCACCGAGGTCGTGGCCCTCAGCATCCGCTCGGAGGGCGGCGGCCTCATCAAGCGCCTCGCGCCCGGTGAGCGGATCGCCGTGCGATCCCTGGTCGGCTCGGGGTCGTCCTCCGGGACCGCCGCGGACACCCCGCTCCTGACCGAGCGCCGCAACGGGCAGTTCTACATCGGCTCCGACGACGCCACGCAGTTCGCGCAGGACTACCAGCAGATCCTCTCGAGCGACGTGAAGACCAAGACCCGCTACGTGGACGGCAAGCGCTCCGGCGTGGAGCTGACGGAGGTGCGGCCCGGGTCCATCGCCGCGCGTCACGGGGCGCAGTCCGGCGACGTGGTGATCTCCATCAACGGGCACCCGGTGAACAGCCAGCAGGAGGCGATCTCCTTCGCCAAGAACAACTCCGAGCGCTACAGCGTCTGGGAGGTCGAGGTCCTGCGCCTCGGCCGCATCGAGACGATCGTCTACCACAGCCCGCAGGACTGAGCGCTCGGACCTGAACGCAGCGACGCGGTGCCCCCAGGCGAGCCCCACGACCCATGAACGTCGGCCTCTTCAAGTCGGTCTCCTACGTGGCCTCCTTCGCCCTGCTGGGCGGGGTGGCGTACGTGGCCTACGACTACTACACCGACGGACGCACGCGGACCTTCTTCGAGGTGGCGCGCGCCGAGCAGGTGCTGAACGGCGTGGAGCCGCCCTCGCCCCCGCGCGCCGCCGCCCTCGTCTACGACACCGACATCCGTCCGGCCGTCGTGAACTTCGACTGGACCGGCAAGCCCCCGGCTGTCGTGCAGGAGCCCACGGCGGGGACCTCGGACGAGGTCGAGGTGCGCCTCACGCCCGTCTCGGACGTCCTGGAGGTGCTGATGGTGCTGGTGGACGAGCTGGATCCCGGCGAGTCCCTGTGCCTCGTGCGCATGGCCGACGCGACGGCCAACCCCCGGGACCGCTGGCTCGCGATCGGCTCCACGGCGTCCTCCCCCGACGGCGAGTTCAGCGTCTACCGGATCACCTCCGCGGGCGTGGAGTTCTCCTTCGCCGACGAGACGCGGGAGCGCGAATTCCTCGCGCCCAGCCTCCGCACGGGCGCCGACCTCATCGTCTCCCTCGACGAGGGCGACGAGTTCCGTACCCGCACCGCGCGGTCGTTCGTCACCGCGGCGGCCACCGAGGTGCCCGAGGTTCCCGCCACGACCGAGCGCCGCAACGGCCAGTACTACCTGGGCTCGGAGGACGCCGCCGCGTTCGCCCAGGACTACCAGCGGATCCTCTCGAGCGACGTGAGGACGAAGACCCGCTTCGTGGACGGCAAGCGCGCCGGCGTCGAGCTGACCGAGGTGAAGCCGGGCTCCATCGCCGCGCGCCACGGCGCGCAGTCGGGGGACGTGGTGATCTCCATCAACGGGCAGCCGGTGAACAGCCAGCAGGAGGCGATCGCCTTCGCCAAGGCCAACGCCGAGCGCTACTCCGTGTGGACGGTCGAGGTGCTCCGCCTCGGCCGGGTGGAGACCGTGGTCTACCACAGCCCGGGGCAGTGAATTCCGAGGCGAAGGGGAGCTCGGGGTCGTCCCCCCGCGGCGCTCACCGGGCCCCGGTGCTGACCCTCGACCTCGGCAACTCCAGCGCCTCGGTCGCGGTCGTCGGACCGACGGGGGCCACCGCCCTCGCGAGGACGGCGGCGGGGCAGCTCGACGGCCCGGCCCTCGGCGCGTGCCTCGACCGGGCGGCGGCCTGCGGGGAGCGGCCCGCGCTGGCGGCGATCAGCGCGGTGGGGGAGCCCGCCGAGGAGCGGCGCGTCCGCGCGCTCCTGGAGGGCCTCGGCCTCACGGCCCCGGAGCAGCCGGACCCTGGGCTCGACCTGCGCATCGATCACCCCGAGACCTGCGGCGTCGATCGCCTGCTGGCGGCGCGCGCCGCGGCGGAGCTCGTCCGCGGCAGGGCGGCCACGGGCACGCCGGTGCAGGGCCTGATCGTGGTGGACGCCGGGACCGCGGTCACCGTGGACGCGGTGGCGCTGGACGGTGAGCGGCCCGCGTTCCTCGGCGGCGCCATCGCCCCCGGCCCCGGGACGCTCGCGCGCAGCCTCGGCGAGGCCGGCGCGCGGCTCCACGAGGTGTCGCTGGAGGGCGAGGTGGAGGCCCTCGGCCGCTCCACGGAGCGCGCCCTCCGGGCCGGGGTGGTGGTCGGCTTCCACGGGGCGGTCCGCGCGCTCTGCGAGTCCATCGCGCGGGAGGCGTTCGGCGAGCGCGCCCCATCGGGCGACTCAGCGAGCCCTTCAGCCGGCGCACCCCGCGGGGAGCGCCCCATCCTCGGCGTGCTCACGGGTGGCGCGAGCGCCCTCGCCCGGGGCGCGGTGACCGAGGCCCTCGGCGCCCCGCCCCTCGAGGAGCCGCTGCTCGTTCACCTGGGCCTCGCCGCGGCGGTCCGGCGATGACCTCCTCCGCGCCTCCCGTGACCCTCCTCACCGCGCCGGGCACCGGCGGGGTCGCGGTCCTCAGCGTCCATGGGGACCCGGCGCTCGCGCGGCTCCGGTCCCTGGCCTCCGGCGCGCTCCCCTCAGTGGGGGAGGTGCGGCTCGCCGTGCTCCGCGACCCCGGCGACGCCCCGGGGGCGCCGCCCCTGGACGAGGCGCTGCTGGTGGGGCGCGGGGATCGGGTCGAGGTGCACACCCACGGGAGCCCTGCGATCGTGTCGGCGGTCACCTCGCTGCTGGACGGCGGCGGCGCGGAGCCTGCGCGGATCGCCCTCGAGGAGCGGGCCGAGCTCGCGGCCGCCTCGGCCCCCACGGCGACGGGGGCGCGCATCCTGCTGGACCAGGCCGAGGGCGCCCTGCGTCGGGCGCTGGAGGCGCTGCTCGAGGTGGACGCGGAGGAGCGCACGCGGGGCCTCGCGGCCCTGGCGCGGGCGGGGGAGCGCTGCGCCCGCCTCTGGGTCCCGACGACCGTGGCCCTGGTGGGGCCGGTCAACGCCGGGAAGTCGACCCTGTTCAACGCGCTGCTGGGGGAGGAGGTCGCCACGGTGACTCGCCGCGCCGGCACCACCCGGGACGCGCTGGCTGCGCCGGCGGAGCTCGACGGCTGGCCCGTCATGCTGGTGGACACCGCGGGGGAGCGCGACCTCACCGACGAGGTGCGCGCCGGCGACCGCGGCGCGGCGGTGGAGGTGGCCG
>JASFWR010000180.1:0-7595 GCA_050049155.1 Planctomycetota bacterium
GAGGGGATCTCACCCGAGCTCGCCCGGGCGATTTCCGAGGCTCTGCGTTGATCTGCCGGGGGCGACCCGCCGAGATGAAGCCTGCGGGGCGCACCTGGATCGCCTCCGCTCCCATGCGCGATCGATCCACCCGTCTCCGCACCCTGGCGCTCTCCGGCGCCGTGCTCGCCGCCGCGGCCCTGGCCGGCGCCCAGGCCTCCACGGTCGCCCAGGAGCGCGTGCACGTGGCCCGTGAGGGGGCGCTCCAGGCGTCTTCCCTGTGGCGCTCCGAGCGCGGGCTCGACCGCAGCGCGCGCCAGCTGCTCGAGGTGGTCGCCGCGGTGGACGGCGCCGGCGCGCCGCGGGCGAGCGACCTCGTGGGGGAGGGGGAGCCGCCGCTCGAGGTGCTGCTCGAGGAGTCCCCCGCCAAGCTCGCGAAGCGCGCGGGTCGCAAGGGAGAGCGGCTGCAATTCCTCTCGGAGCTCGAGGGGACGGGGCTCCCCTGCGTCGCCCTCGCGCCGCACCTGAACGACCGGGTCCTGTTCGGGACCGGCCTCCCGCCGCGTACCCGCCGCCTGGCGGCCCTGGCGGCCGCCGGGCTCCTGCGCCGCGAGGTCGGAGGGGCCGGACCCGCGTGGCGGGCGTCGGGGGCCGATCAGCTGCGAGCCCAGCGGGGGCTCGAGGCCATGGGCCACGCCCGGTCCATGGCCATGGAGCCCTGGACCTCGGACGGCCTCCTCGGGCTCCAGCGGGCGCTGGCGCCCGTGGCGGAGGAGGAGCGCGCCCGGGCCCTGCTGGACCTGGCCACGGCCGAGGTCGCGGGCCGCGAGGTGTTCGACCCCGGCGGCGGCTTCCAGCAGCTCCCTGCGGAGGCCGCGCGCATGCTGCTCGCCCTCGAGGCGGAGGGTGAGTCCCCGGGTGAGCCTTCAGGCGAGTCGGAGCAGGGCGGCGCCGGGGCCGAGGCGCCCCTGGAACTCGCCCGCAGGGCCGCCGAGCGGCTCCGCTCCGTCCGGCCCCGCTGGCGCATGGAGGGCGGCGCCGTGGCCTCGCACCCCGTGGGTTGGATGGCCACGGCCACCCAGGTGGAGGACGCCCTCGTGCTCGAGGCCGACCCCTTCGAGGGGGGCGCGTTCGAGCTGGAGGCGTCGGTGGTGATCTTCGCCAACTCGCCGAAGTTCGCCGGCCAGGCCGACATCGTGCTGGGGGACCGCGAGGGGGACCGCCTGCTGCTCGCCGTGAACACCCGGGAGGGGGTCTACCTCTTCCGCCGCCCCGCCCGGAACGCCGACTACGTGCCGCTGGCCGAGCTCCACACCCTCGAGATCCCACCCTTCACGGAGATCCCCATCCGCGTGGTCCACGACGGAGAGGTGGTGAAGGTCGAGGTCGGCGGCGTCGCGCTGCCGCCGGTGCGCCTGGGGGACCGCGACCTCGACGGCGCCATGGGCTTCGGCTGCCACGCGGGCAGCACGGTCTTCTTCAAGCGCTTCGAGCGACGCCAGGGCTGAGCTCAGCCCCGCGGGTGGTGCATGCGGTGCACCGCGCGCACGTGGCCCTCGTCCAGGTGGGTGTAGATCTCGGTGGTGCGGATCGACGCGTGCCCCAGCATCTCCTGGACCGCTCGCAGGTCGGCGCCCCCCGCCAGCATGTGGGTGGCGAAGGAGTGCCGGAGGTCGTGGGGGGAGGTCTCCGTCGGGAGCCCCGCGGCCGCCACGGCCTCCTTCACCCGGCGCCAGGCGCTGGAGCGGTCGAGGGGGCGCCCGCTGCGGGAGAGGAAGACGGCGGAGGCGCGCCCCCGGCGGGCCAGCGGCGGGCGGCCGTCCGTGAGCCACCGGTCGAGGGCGGCCCGCGCCCGGCGGCCCAGGGGCACCACCCGCATCTTGTCCCCCTTGCCGTGGAGGCGCAGGGTCGAGAGGTCCGGCGGCACGTCGTCCGTGGTGAGCCCGATGGCCTCCGAGATCCGTGCGCCCCCCGCGTAGAGGACCTCCAGCAGGGCGCGGTCGCGCTGGCTCCTCCAGGTCTCCTCCTCCGGCTCGTGCGCGTACACGTCCAGGAGGCGGTCGACGTCCTCCGGGGTCAGCGTCCTGGGCAGCAGCCGCCGGAGCCGCGGGGCGCTGATGCGCGCGGTGGGGTCCCGGCGCAGGATCCCCTCGGCGATCTGGAAGCGGACCAGCATCCGCAGGGCCACCAGCCCGCGGGCCACCGAGGCCTCGGCCGCGCCGGAGGCCCGCCGCGCTCCGAGCCAGCGGAGGATGGCGTCCTCGTCCAGGTCGCCCCAGGCGGCGAGGCCCTCGTCCCCCAGCCACCCGGCGATGGAGCGGAGGTCCGAGCGGTAGGCGGCCACGGTGTTACGCGACAGGCCGGCCTCCACGCGCATGGCGTCGAGGAAGTCCGCGACGTCCGCCATGAGCTGCGGCGGCGGCGCGCCCCGCTCTCCTGCGCTGTCCCGCTGGGCCATGGGTCCAGCGTGAGGGGGCGGTGGGAAGACTTCAAGCACCATGGGCAGGGCCGGGGGTCCGGGGGTAGGCTCTGCCCCGATGACCAGCGAGCAGGAGGAGCCGGGGCCGGTCGTCCCGCAGGGGACGTCGCAGGCGGAGGGGCCCGGGGAGGGGCTCGGTGAGGGCCGCGCCGTGGCGTCGCCCGGCGGCTCGGAGGCCGCGACGGGGCCGAGCCGCGCGCCCCTGGGGCGCCACCTCGCGCTCTTCGCCGTCGTCGGGCTCCTCGTGGCCCTCGACCTCTGGAGCAAGTCCGCGGTGTTCAGCTGGTTCCAGGACCCCGAGGCCCAGGCGGCCCTTCCGCGCTCCGAGCGCGGGCACCCCCGCTTCCCGCTCCTCGGCGAGTGGCTGGGGTTCATGCTGAACCTCAACTACGGGGCGGCCTTCGGGAAGGGGGACTCGATGCCCTGGCTGCTCGTGGGCGGCCGCTGCGTGGCCGCGCTGTTCCTGACCGTCCTGATCGTGCGGACGCCCGTGGGTCAGCGGGTCTACCTCTCCGCTCTCGTCCTGATCCTCTCCGGGGCCCTGGGCAACCTCTACGACAACTTCACCTTCGCCCCGACGCCCGACCTGCCGGGCGTCCAGGAGGGCCGGCCCTTCGGGCCGGTGCGGGACTTCATCGACGTCTACTTCCACGGCTGGGACTGGCACTTCCCCACCTTCAACGTGGCGGACTCCTGCATCACGGTCGGCGCCGTCCTGCTGCTGCTGAGCGGCATCGGCGGCGGCCGGGCGGCGGGGTCGTCCCCCTCGGGCTCGGGGGCCTCCTGAGCGCCCTCTCCTGCCGCTTCCGTTCCCGGGCGGCGGGGCCTATCCTCCGATCGGATGGGCACGAGGATCGGAGTCGGCGAGCGGGCGCGTGGGGGCGGTGAGCGATGAGGCTCTCCGACCTGACGCCCGCGCACGTGAAGCAGGCGAGCGCGATCTACGTGGAGCACGCCTGGCCCGGCGGCCCGGAGGGCGCGGCGGCGGAGCTGACCGCCGCGGTGGAGTCGGCCGCGACCATGGAGGAGCTCGCGGAGGTGTTCGAGCTCGTGCGCACCGGGGAGGGCGAGGGGCGGCGCCGCTTCAGCCTGCGGCTCGGCAACGAGCGCTACCCCTGGATGAAGATCGTGATCCAGGAGTTCCTGGTCTCCGGGGAGTTCTTCATCTCCGTCGACACCCACGACGACATCCGCATCGACCCTTCCATGCCCGACTACGAGGCGTGGTGCCAGCTGAGGGAGCACAACCGGGCGCTCAAGGAGGAGGTGGAGCAGCACTGGGAGCGCGCCGGCCTGCCGACCCACAGCGACCTCCGCGCCCTGTGCGAGGGCATGGCGCGGCTCGAGTCCGGGGCGGCCAGCGGCGCCGTGGGCCCCAGGCTGCTGATCGTCGACGACGACGAGGACGTGTGCTGCAGCGAGGCGGCCTTCCTGCGCGCCCGCGGCTACACGGTGGAGACGGCCTTCGACGGCCGCGAGACGCTCGAGCGCATGGGGCGCGACCCGCTGCCCGACCTGGTGGTCCTCGACTTCGCGATGCCGGAGTTCGACGGCGAGGAGGTCATGCGGCGGCTCCGGGCGGACGACCGCACCGCCGGCGTCCCGCTCCTGCTGGCCACGGCCAGCGAGATCGACCTGCCCACGATCCAGCGGGCCAGCGGGCTGCTGCGCAAGCCGTACCCGCGGGAGGTGCTGTTCGAGATGATCGACCGCCTCCTGGGGGAGCAGGCGCCCTGAGGGGCTGGCCCCGGCCCGGGGCCCTCACCCGCGTCCCGAGGGCGCCGTTCCGGACAACCTTGGGCCAGCGAGGCCCGATCCCCCTTGGCATTCGATCGAGGTGGACCGATACTCCCTCGCCCCGTGAGCCGTCGCGCCCGCGCCCCGAGGGCCCCGTCAGGGGGCCGGGGGTAAGGCGCGTCGCCGCTCGAACCGGGTCCAAGACATGAGCTGGGACGACATCACCGACAAATTCTCCCGGGTGGGCGAGGGCTTCGGCCGCCTCGCCAAGCGCCTCGTGGGCTCGGAGAACGAGCGCGAGGTCCGGCGCCTGACCCCGATCATCTCGGAGATCAACGGCCTGGAGGAGTGGGCCCAGGGGCTCGACCGCGAGGGGATCCAGGCCGAGGTGGCCGGGATGCGGGAGAACGTCCGCAGCGGGGCGGCGACCCTGGACGAGTGCCTCACGCGGATGTTCGCGCTGACCCGGGAGGCCAGCCAGCGGACCCTGGGCATGCGCCACTACGACGTGCAGCTCGTGGGCGGCTACGTGCTGCACGAGGGCAAGATCGCCGAGATGATGACCGGCGAGGGCAAGACCCTCATGGCGACCCTGGCCCTGGCGCTCAACGCCCTGGCCGACCGGCCCTGCTACCTGGTCACGGTGAACGACTACCTCGCCCGCCGGGACGCCGAGTGGATGAAGCCCATCTACGAGTACCTCGGGCTCACGGTGGGGGCGATCCAGTCGACCCTCGACCCGTCCTCGCGAAAGCCGATCTACGGCTCGGACATCGTGTACGCCACGAACAACGAGCTGGGCTTCGACTACCTGCGGGACAACATGAAGACCAGCCTGGACCAGCAGGTCCAGAAGGACCTGTACTTCGCCATCGTCGACGAGGTGGACTCCATCCTCATCGACGAGGCGCGGACGCCGCTGATCATCTCCGGCCCCGCCGAGGAGCACGTGGGCCGCTACCGCGAGGCCGACTCCGTGGCGCGGCAGCTCGTGGAGGACGAGCACTACGAGGTCAAGGAGAAGGAGCGCCAGGCGTCGCTCACGGAGGAGGGCATCGTCCGCGCCCAGGAGATCCTCGGGGTGGAGTCCTTCTACGTGCCGGGCTTCGAGGACTGGCCGCACTACATCGAGAACGCGCTGCGGGCCCACTCGCTCTACGAGAAGGACAAGGAGTACGTGGTCGAGGACGCCCAGGACCCGCACACGGGCCAGGTGCGCCCCGAGGTCGTGATCGTCGACGAGTTCACCGGTCGCAAGATGGCGGGCCGGCGCTGGTCGGACGGCCTCCACCAGGCGGTGGAGGTCAAGGAAGGGCTGGAGCCGAAGCAGGAGACCCAGACCCTCGCGACGATCACCTTCCAGAACTACTTCCGGATGTTCGACAAGCTCGCGGGCATGACGGGCACGGCGATCACCGAGGCCGGCGAGTTCCACAAGATCTACGGGCTGGACGTGATCTCGGTCCCGACCAACCGTCCCATCGCGCGCGACGACCACGTGGACGTGGTCTACCGGACGCTCCCGGAGAAGTGGACCGCGATCTGCGAGGAGATCGAGCGCATCCAGGAGGTCGGGCAGCCCGTGCTCGTGGGCACCGCGTCCGTGGAGAACTCGGAGCACCTCTCGAGGCTCCTCCGCGAGCGGGGCGTGCCCCACGAGGTGCTCAACGCCAAGAACCACGAGCGCGAGGCCCAGATCGTCGCGCTCGCGGGGAGCAAGGGCGCCGTCACCGTGTCGACGAACATGGCCGGGCGGGGTACCGACATCAAGCTGGGCGGGAACTTCGAGTACCGCCTGGAGCAGGCCCTCGAGGAGGCCGGCCTCGAGACCGGCGACCTCGAGCACCTCGAGGAGATCGACCGGATCCGCAAGGAGGTCGAGGAGCGCTCGGCGGCGGACGAGGCCGAGATCCTCGAGCTCGGCGGGCTCTACGTGCTGGGCACCGAGCGCCACGAGGCGCGGCGGATCGACAACCAGCTCCGGGGCCGGACCGGCCGGCAGGGCAACGTCGGGGAGAGCCGCTTCTTCCTCTCGCTGCAGGACCCGCTGATGCGGATCTTCTACCGCGACTGGGTGGTCAACGCGATGGAGCGCCTGGGCATGAGCGAGGGCCAGCCCATCGAGTCCGGGATGGTCACGCGCCAGGTGGCGCGGGCGCAGAAGAAGGTCGAGGACCGCAACTTCGAGATCCGCAAGAGCCTCCTCGAGTACGACGAGGTGATGGACCACCAGCGGACGGAGATCTACGCCGCGCGCCAGGCCGTGCTCGAGGGGGAGGACCTCAAGGACCGCGTCGACATCATGATCGAGAACGTGGTCGGCCGGCAGGCGGACACGTACGACGGCGACGCCGCGGGCTTCGCGGAGTGGGTGCAGCGGAACTTCTCCGTCGAGGTGGACGCGGCCGCGGCCGACGCCGCGGTGGTCGCGGACCAGTCGGACCTGACCCCGACCCTGGAGGCCATCGGCGCCCGGTACGCCGAGCGGCGCGAGGGCTGGGGCGAGGAGCTCACGGCGCGGATCGAGTCCTACCTCGTCCTCACCGCGATCGACCAGAAGTGGAAGGACCACCTCCACGCCATGGACGCCCTGAAGGCGGGCATCGGGCTCCGCGGCTACGGCCAGCAGGACCCGAAGATCGCCTACAAGAAGGAGGCCACGGAGCTCTTCGCCCAGAACCTGCTCCCGACGATCGAGTCCGACGTGACCACGAAGCTGATGCGCATCGAGGTCTCGCGCCCGGAGGAGGGCGACCAGGCGGCCGGCGAGGCGGGCGGCGACGGCCTCGCGCCGCGCGGCATCGCGCCGTCCCGGGCCGTCCCCCAGGGGCAGCCGGCCCAGCGCCAGGTCCGCTTCGACGAGCTGCCGCTGGAGCAGCAGCGCAAGGTGATCGAGCAGCTCCCCGACGAGCAGAAGCTCATGGCGGTCATGCAGGCGGGGGAGGCCAACCAGGCCACCCTGCTGGGCGAGCTGGAGCCCGAGCTCCAGGAGCGCTTCGAGGAGGTGCGGCGGCAGCTCGAGGAGCGCCGCGCGCAGCAGCTCCGCCAGCAGGAGGCCATGCGCCAGGCCCAGCGCGGCCCGGCGGCCTCCGCGGCCTTCGACGTCATGCGGCGCCGGAAGGCCATGGAGCAGCGGCAGCGTGAGGCCAGTGGCAAGGCCCCCGGCTCTGGTGGCGGCTCTGGTGACGGCGAAGGCGGCGCAGACGCGGAGCGCGCGAAGCCGGCGCGGCCCGCGCCCGCGGCCACCGCGCCGCGCCCGACCGACCTCGGCCCGGAGTTCCGGGACGCCGGCCGGAACGACCCCTGCCCGTGCGGGAGCGGGAAGAAGTTCAAGAAGTGCCACGGGAAGTGAGGGGAGGAGCCGACTCGGCCGTCCCCGAGCCGATCACCTCGAGCCCGC
>JASFWR010000181.1:0-7581 GCA_050049155.1 Planctomycetota bacterium
ACCTGCGCCGCGGGGGCCCCCGGCTCCACCCCGGAGCCGCCGAAACCGACCTCCCGGGAATATCGGCCCCGCGCGGCGCGCCCCGCGCGGATGTCCGGGCGATGGCGCGCGTGTCCCGAGAGCGGAACCGCCTGCGCCCCGCGGCCCTGCTGGCGCTCGCGGCGGCGGGGACGGGGGCCTCCTGCGGCGGCGGCGGCGGCGGCTCCACCGCGGCCCCGGCGACCGGGGTGGACCTCGTGGCCGAGTCCATCACGCCCACGGCGTGGGTGCTGGAGGCGGGCAACAGCGTCACGGTCTCCGCCGAGGTGACGAACGTCGGCACGTTCCCGGCGGAGGGGTTCCAGGTCGGGGTGTACCTCTCGCCGGACCCCGTCCTCGACCCGCTGGACCTGCGGCTCCTCTCATGGAGCCTCACCACCCTCCCCGCGGGCGAGACCTTCGCGGCGTCCGAGGGCCTCCAGGTCCCGGTGACGACGACGCCGGGGGACTACTACCTGCTCTGCGCCGCCGACGACCTGGGCGCCCTCGGTGAGGCCGTCCGTGGGAACAACGTGGTCGCGACCACGTCGACGCTCCTGATCGAGGAGGCGCGGCACCCCGACCTCGTGGCGGAGTCGGTGACCTTCGGCGCGGTGGAGGTCCAGGCCGGGCAGGCGATCCCGGTGGACGACACGGTGCGGAACGTGGGGCTCGAGCCCAGCGGCGCGTTCCGGGTCGGCGTCTACCTCTCCACCGACACGCTCGTCACCCCGAGCGACGTGCTCATCGGCCAGCGCCAGGTCCTCGGCCTGGAGGTCGGGGAGGCGGACCCCGCGAGCGGCTCGCTCACCGTCCCCGCCTTCGTCGCGGCCGGCACCTACCACGTGGGCGTCCTCGTCGACGACCTCGGCTCGGTGGTCGAGATGGACGAGCTGAACAACGACCTCGCGGCGCCCGGGACCCTCTCGGTGACCTCCGCGCCCGAGCCCGACCTCGCCGCGAGCTCCATCACCTTCTCGCCGCCGAGCGTCGAGGGGGGCGAGTCCATCGTGGTGGACGAGGTGGTGATCAACCAGGGCCTCGCCGCCGCGGCGCTGTTCCAGGTCGGCGTCTACCTGTCGGACGACCCGGACATCGACCCCGCGACGGACCTCCTGGTAGGGGCGCGCACCGCCACGGCCCTGGCGGTGGGCGGCGCCTCGGCGTCGGGGCCGACGTCCCTCCCCGTCCCGGCCTCGACCCCGCCCGGGGAGTACTTCGTGGGGGTCTACGCGGACAGCACGGCGCTGCTCGTGGAGCTGGACGAGGGGAACAACGGCCTCCTCGCGGTGGGGCGCCTGACCGTGTCCGCGCCGCCGCTGTCCGACCTCGCCGCCGACCAGTTCACCTTCTCGCCCAGCGCCGTCCAGTCCGGCACGGGCGCGGTGATCCAGGTGGAGGACCACGTGGTCAACCTGGGGCTGGCGCCGAGCTCCACGGTGCGCGTGGCGGTCTACCTCTCGAACGACGCGGCCATCACCACCAACGACGTGCTCCTGGGCTTCCACGAGCTCTCGCCCCTGGGCATCGGGGTCGGCTCCACGCGGGCCCTGGCCATGCCCGTCCCCGGGGGCATCGCGCCAGGCTCCTACCGGGTCGGCCTCTGGGTCGACGACCTCAACACCGAACCGGAGCTCGATGAGGGGAACAACCTCCTGGTGGCGGGCGGACTCCTCGACGTGCTCGAGGGGGGGATCGCGGCGCCCAACCTGGTGTCCGAGCTCATCGACCCCGCGCTGATGACCGCCGAACCCGGCCAGTCGTTCCAGGTGGTGACCCGCGTGGCCAACAGCGGCGACGCCTCCTGCGGAGGGTTCCGGATCGGACTCTACCTCTCCGACGACGAGACCATCACCACCTCGGACACGCTCCTCGGGGACCGGCTGGTGCCCTTCGGCCTCGGCGCGTCCTTCGCGTCCGTGGCGAGCGCCCCCGTCTCGATCCCCGCCGGGACGCCGGAGGGTGAGTACACCATCGGCGTCCTCGCCGACTGGCAGGGCGTCGTGTCGGAGTCGGACGAGACCGACAACGCGCTGGGCGCCGCGGGCACCTTCCGCGTCCGGATCCCCCCGCCGCCGGCCCCGGACCTGACGGCTTCCGACGTGGACGTGATCGACCTGTCGCCCTTCAGCCCCGGCGAGGTGATCCAGGTGGCCCACACGGTGCGCAACGGCGGCGACCTGGCCGCCGGCTCCTTCCGGGTGGGGATCTACCTCTCCGCGGACGAGCTCATCGACCCGGCCGAGGACACCCTCCTCGGGAGCCGGGTCCTGGCGAGCCTCGACGTGGGCAGCTCGAGCAGCGCCAACACCACCGTCCAGATCCCTCCCGGGACGGCCTCGGCGGCCTGGAGGATCGGCGTGCTCGTGGACGACCTCGGCGCTCTCGCCGAGGGCGACGAGTCCAACAACAGCGCCCTCGACCCCGAGGCGCACGTGATCCAGTGACCCCCATGCGACGACCCATCGGACCTACTCCGCTGCGAGCGACGACGCGCTCGGCGCGGCGCCCCGTGCTCCTGACGCTCGCCCTGGTCGCCGCGGCAGCCGCGGGCGCCGCGGAGCTCGCCACCGGGCCGCTGCGGGCCGGGGAGGTGGCCGCCGAGGCCCAGCTCCCTGCGCCGCTGGTGGAGCTCGGGCGGCACGACCGGGTCCCCGCCAGCCCCGGCGGCTACGTGGACGTGTGGGGACCGCTGGCCCCGTGGGAGGCCCGGCTCCTGGAGGGGCGCCGACCCGCGGGACGCGGCGGTGTCCGCGCCGGACGCTGAGTCCGAGGGGCCTCGCCGCGGTTCGACCGTGACGCTGGCTCGTCGGCGGCGCAGAATCCCCGCGATGGATCGGGAGCGAGGCCACCTTCGCGCGCGGGGACCCGAGGCGCTCGCCGCCCTGCGGGACGTCTTCGGCGTGGAGGACTACCGCGGCCCGCAGGAGCGGGCCATCGACGGCGTGCTCTCGGGCCGGGACGTGCTCCTGACCATGCCCACCGGCGGCGGCAAGTCCCTCGTCTACCAGCTGCCCGCGGTCGTGGACGAGGGGATGACCCTGGTCGTGAGCCCGCTCATCGCGCTCATGAAGGATCAGGTGGACGCGCTCCGCGCCCGGGGGGTGCGGGCCACGTTCGTCAACTCCTCCATCAGCGGCGGCGAGCGGGAGCGGCGGCTGCGGGCCGCGGCAGCGGGGGAGGTGGACCTGCTCTACGTGACCCCCGAACGGTTCCGGCAGCCCGACTTCGAGGCCGCGCTGCCCGGCCTCCCCGTTCGGCGCCTCGCCGTGGACGAGGCCCACTGCATCAGCCAGTGGGGACACGACTTCCGCCCGGACTACTCGCGGCTCGGGGAGTACCGCCGGCGGCTCGGCGACGTGCCGGCCGTGGCCCTGACCGCGACCGCGACCCCCCAGGTGGCCGAGGACATCGTCGCCCGGCTGGAGCTCCGGGATCCGGTGGTGATCCGCACGGGGATCGAGCGCGAGAACCTGTTCCTGGCCGTCACCGAGGTCAGCTCGGAGGAGGAGAAGCTCGACCTCCTCGCGGACCGGATCCGCACCATCGACGGGCCGGGGATCGTGTACGGGGCGCTGATCAAGGACCTGGAGCGCATGCACGGGGAGCTGCTGCGGCGCGGGGTCCGGACGCTGGTCTACCACGGCAAGCTCTCGGCGGTGGAGCGGCGCGGCATGCAGGAGCGCTTCATGGCCTCCGCCGACGAGGTGGTGCTCGCGACGAACGCCTTCGGCATGGGGATCGACAAGGCCGACATTCGCTTCGTGCTGCACGCGCAGATGCCCCGCACCCTCGAGGCCTGGACCCAGGAGGTCGGGCGTGCAGGGCGGGACGGCCGGCCGTCGTGGTGCGAGCTCCTCTACTTCCCCGAGGACATCGCCATCCAGGACACCTTCGTGCGCTGGGCCAACCCGACCCTCGAGTACGTGGTGATGGTGTACGAGACCCTCGCCGGCTGGGGGGAGCGGGTGCAGCTCAAGGACGAGGACGACCTGCGGGCCGAGCTCCTCGTGAAGGAGCGGCGCGACAACCGGGTCGGGATCGCCCTACGCTGGCTCGAGGTGCTCGGCGTCACCCGGGGCTCGTTCGAGACTCACGACCTGGAGGTGCGGCGTCCCCTGGACCCCGACGAGCTGCCGGCGTTCCTCGGGACGGGGGAGAAGCTGCAGGACGACCTGCGGGCCCTGCTCTCCATGGTCGAGTTCGCCAAGAACCAGGACCGGCCGCGGCGCGCGCTCCTCGCCGAGCACTTCGGCCTGGCCGAGGCGGCGGAGGGGGGCTGCGACAACACGGAGGATGCGGCGGCGTGGCGGGCGGCGCACCTCGCCCCGAGGGCGACGGCGCCGTCTGCGGCCGGGTCGACGTCGACGGCGGCGGCCGAGCGCGGCAGCGGCGGCGAGGACGCGCCGGGTGGCGACGTCCCCTTCGCCCGCGGGGACTGGGTGGAGATCGACGGGCGCCACCTGGGCCAGGTGGTGCGGGTCGAGGGCGAGGGCCAGCGGGCCCGGCTCGTGGTGGAGAGCGCCGGGGACTTCCGGCGGCGCACGGTGGACCCGCGGCGCCGGCGAGTGCGGCGGATCTGAGCCGTCAGAGCGTCCGGCCCTGCGGCGGCGGGGCCGGGACTTCGGGCCCGCCGCTGGAGCCTCCGCCGGGTCCTCCCTCGGGGGAACCGCCGACGGGCACCGTGCGCAGGGTCATGGGGAGGCCCGTGGAGACGTCGAAGCGCGCGGCGGTCTCCACGCCGATGCGGGCGAGGTCCTCGGCGCTCTCCGCCGACGGCATGGCCGCGCTCATGGCCCCGAGCGCGAACTCCGCGCCGGAGCCGAAGGCGTAGAAGTCGTGGAACTGCTGGACGGAGCGCTGGGGGTAGGCGCCGAAGATGCCGCCTGGCGAGGCGATGATCAGCTCCATGCGCATAGACTCGTAGTCGTCCTGGCTGTCCTCCTTGCCCAGGACGAAGTAGTCGTCCCGGAGGGAACGCTGAAGCTGCGTCAGGAAGTCGAAGATCCCGTCCACGTCGTCGAGGCGCGGCGGCCCGTCGAGGCCGCGCAGGTGGTGCTTCAGGACCAGCTGCGCCGACGCGGGCCCGGTGGGCGCCACCCACGCGTCCCCGACGGCCACGAGCTTGTCGCAGTTGGCGACCAGGTCGGCGGGCTCGCGGAGGTCGCCGTAGGTGGCCAGGGTGTCGGCCGCGATGCACGCGACCCCGTTCTTCTTGGTGACGACGACGGTGGTCATGGGGGAGCGACGGTGGGATCGGACGGGTGGACGGGCCGGGAGCCGAGCTCCCGCCGGTGGCCCGACGGTAGCGAAGCGCTGCCCGGGGCCGCGAGGCCGAGCCGCCGTTCGTTCGGGCCGCTGGTCGCCGCCGCGCTGTGGACCCTCGCGGCGTGCGCCGGGACGGGGAGCGCCCCCGCCCCCTCGGCGTCCCAGGAGCCCGGACCCTGGCGCGTGCTCTTCGACGGCGCGGACCTCAGCGACTGGGAGGCGGGCGTCTTCGGTGAGGACCCCGAGTTCGACCTGGTCGACGGGGGGGTCGTCCTCCCCCAGGGGGTGCCCCTGGCGGGGCTCACCTACCGGGGCGCGCCGCCCGAAGGACCCTTCGAGGCGGAGTTCGACGTCACCAAGGAGTACGGCGCGGACTTCTTCCTGGCGGTCACGTTCCCCGCGCGTGAGGCGCACCTCACCCTGGTGCTCGGCGGGTGGGGCGGCGTGGTCTGCGGGCTCTCCTGCCTCGACGGCGAGGACGCGTCGGGCAATGACACGCGTACGCTGCGGAGCTTCCCGGACGGGACGCGCTACCGGGTCGGCCTCCGCGTGAGCGACGCCGAGGTCCAGGTCGACCTCGACGGGGAGCGGCTGTTGGCGGCGCCCCTCGAGGGCCGGGCCCTCTCCATCCGTCCCGAGGTGGAACCGTCCGTCCCGTTCGGAGTCGCCAGCTTCGCCACCCAGACGATCCTGCACGGGGTCCGGGTGCGACACCTGGCGCCCTCTCCTGGAGGCCCTTGACGGGTCCGGCGGCCCGAGGCGACGATCGGGCCATGACGATCTCCCCGCTCCGCGCCGCCCTCCTCGCGCTCCTAGGTCTGTTCCTCGCTGCGCCCGCCAAGGCGACCTGGTCCATCGTGGTCATCAACCGCGAGACCGGCGAGCTCGCCGTGGCCACGTCCACGTGCATCTCCAACTTCGACATCGCCACGGCGGTCCCGGTCATCCGGGTCGGCTACGCCGCCGGCGCGGCGCAGTCCGCCGTCATCGGTCAGGCCACGAACCGCCGGCGGATCTTCCGCAACAGCCTCCGCGGGGCGACCCCCCAGCAGATGCTCGACGTCATCGAGGCCAGCGACGGGGGCTTCGAAGTGCGGCAGTTCGGGATCGTGGCCTTCTCCGGGCCGCCGGTCACCCACACGGGGACCTCGAACGGGGCCTTCGCCGACGGGCTCACCGGCTCGTTCGGTCCGTACGAGTACGCCATCCAGGGCAACGTCCTGACGGGTGCCAACGTGGTCTTCGACTGCGAAGCGGCCTTCGTGAACACGCCGGGCGACCTCGGCCAGCGGATCGTCGCCGCCATGGAGGCGGCCCGGGACGCGGGCGGGGACGGCCGCTGCTCGTGCACCGTCGGCGCGCCGACCGGCTGCGGCTCGCCCCCGCCGAGCTTCACCTACGCCTCGTACAACGCCTTCATGGCGATCGCGCGCCTGGGGGACACCGACGCGCTCTGCCTCGGGTCCACGGGCTGCGCGGCGGGGGACTACTACCTGCGGATCACCTACGCCGGGAACCAGAACACCCAGGAGCCGATCGCGCGACTGCGCGCGGAGTACGACGCGTGGCGCGCGTCGCAGGTGGGCCGGCCGGACCACGTGCTGAGCGAGTACACGACCTCGGTGCCGCGGCTCCAGGCGGACGGCGTGACGTCGAGCCGCGTGGAGGTCCAGCTCCGCGACATCGACGGGAACCCGCTGGCGGTCGGGGGCCAGTCGGTCACGGCGGTGCGGCTCAGCGGGCCGCCGGTGGCGCAGGCGGTGAACGTGGTGGACAACGGGGACGGGACCCACAGCCTGGACCTGCGCTCGACGCTGAACCAGGGGACGAGCACCTACGCGATCGTCGTGGACGACGGGATCCGCCCGGTGCAGCTGTACCCGACGCTGACGGTGGAGTCCGCGGCGCCGGCGGAGCTGCACATCGGTCAGGGGGCGCTGTCGGCGGCCGAGGGCACGCCCCTGCCGCTGATCCTGGACCGCGGCGCGGCGGACGCGGGGGCCTCGTACCGGGTGCTGGCCTCGCTTTCGGGGACGCAGCCGGGGACCGTCGTCGGCGGGGTGAGCGTCCCGCTCAACCGGGACCGGCTCCTCGACTTCACGGCCGGGTGGCCGGGCGGCGCGCCCTTCACGGGGAACGCCGGGGCGCTCGACCCGGACGGCCGGGCGCAGGCGCTGCTGGCCCTGGACCCCGGATCCCTGCTGCCCTTCGTCGGGGCGACGATGTCCTTCAGCGCGGTGATCGGCGGCGCGGCGGCGACGCCCCCGGCCTCGATCCTCGTCGGACCCTGATCGG
>JASFWR010000182.1:0-7579 GCA_050049155.1 Planctomycetota bacterium
ACTTGACCGTGGAGCCACGCTGCAGCCCGCCCGGGGGCCGCTCAGTCCCGCTTCAGGGTCCCGCGCTGGCGGTACTTCTCCCGGTACTTGGCGTCGAGGGCCGTCTGCTTGTCGGTGAGGGCGATCTTGCGGCCCTGGACGAAGGCGTGCTCGATGCGCGTGCCGAGCTCGAAGGGGTCGCCGTCGGTCACGAAGAGGGTGGCGTGCTTGCCCTTCTCGAGGGAGCCCACCTGATCGTCCACGCCCAGGAACTGGGCGGCCGAGAGGGTGACCGAGCGCAGGGCCTGGGCCGGGGTCAGGCCGTGGGGCACCGCGGCGGCGGCCTCGTAGCAGAGGTTGCGCGCGTTGGAGCTGTCCCGGGCCCCCATGGTCAGGCACCAGCGGACGCCGGCGGCCTCGAGCCTGGCGGGGAGCTCGTAGGTGGTGGCGTAGGAGAGGTCCCGGCGGTGCGGGAGGCGGTGGGTGCTCGTGACGGCCACGGGCACGTCGTGGCGCACCAGCAGGTCCGCGAACTCCAGGGCGTCCCGGCCGCCGACCACGGCGGCGCGCAGGCCGCGGGCCGCGCACCAGGGCAGGGCCGACTCCGCCTGCTTGCGGGTCGTGATGGAGAGGAACACGGGGTCCTCGCCCGACAGGATCGGGCGCATGGCCTCGTAGCGCAGGTCGGTGTCCACGGTAGGGTCCGCCTCCTTGGCGGCCACGTAGGCGGCGGCCGCGTCGAAGAGCGCGTCGAGCTCGGCGATCTGGCGCTTCACCCGGTCGCCGGAGTCCCCGTCGTCCCCGCCCCGCCAGCGGCGGAAGCGCGAGGAGCGGTCGGCGGGCCAGTTGATGGCCATGCCCGCGTGGCGGTCCAGGGCCAGGTCCTCCCAGCTCCAGCCGTCCAGCTGGATGGTGGAGACGCGGCCGGGGACGAGCCCGCCCTGGGGGAACACCCCGGCCACCAGCACGCCGTTGCGGCGGGTGACGGGCAGGTGCCAGGAGTCGGGGTTCACCGCCACCGCGGCGTAGACCTCGGGGTTGATGGAGCCCGCCTCCGAGGTGTCGATGGTCATGTCCACCGAGTCCACCTCCACGAGGCCGAGGGTGCTCGCGGCCAGGACGAAGCCCGGGAAGACGTGCTTGCCGTCCAGCTGGAACACGCGGGCCTCGCCCGCGTCCATGGGCTTCGCGGAGATCGCCTGGATGACGCCGTCCTCGAAGAGCAGGTCACCGCCCTCGATGACGTCGCCGGAGACCGTGTGGATCGTGGCCCCGCGCAGGAGCACCGGGCCCGCCTGGGCCGCGGCGCTGGGGACGAGGTCCTGGCAGAGGGCGGGGGCCGCGAGGGCGGCGGCCGCGAGGAGCGTGGCGTGGATGGAGGGGCTCATGTCAGCGGCTCCCGGCGCGCGTGGCGGCCATCTCGTAGAGGACATCGAAGCAGCCGCACACCCCGGGCCGCGAGAGGGTCGGGTCGGCGCCGGAGCGCCAGAGCTCCTCGAGCTCGTCGCGGTAGCGCGCGAGGTCGCGGACGGCCAGGCGGTCGCCGCCCCCGCGCCGGCCCCAGCCGCCGCGGGACTTCTTGGGCTTGCTGCCCTTCTTCAGGAGCTTCTGGATGATCCGCTGGCGCTCGGCCTCGGCGGCCGCGCGGGCGGCGGCGTCGGCCTCCAGGGAGAAGAGCTCGCGGCCGTCCACGAAGGTGGACACGCAGCGGGACTGGTAGCTGAGCGGGTCCCCGGACCAGATGGCGAGGTCGGCGTCCTTGCCCACCTCGAGGGAGCCGGTGCGGTCCCCGATCCCCAGCTGGATGGCCGGGTTGAGGGTCACCAGCTTCAGGGCCTCGGCCCGGTCTAGCCTGCCGTACTTGACCGCCTTCGCGGCCTCCGTGTTCAGGCGCCGGGCGTGCTCGCTGCTGTCGGAGTTGATGGAGACGTTCACGCCCACGTCGGTCATGAGCGCCGCGTTGTGCGGGATCGCGTCCACCACCTCGAACTTGTAGGCCCACCAGTCCGAGAAGGTCGAGGCGCCCACGGCGGCCTCGGCGATCTCCTCGGCGACCTTGTAGCCCTCGAGCACGTGCTGGAAGGTGCCGATCTTGAAGCCGAAGGCCTGGGCCAGCCGGGCGAGCATCAGGATCTCGTCCTGGCGGTAGCTGTGGCAGTGGATCCAGCGCTCGCCGGCGACGATCTCGCCCAGCGCCTCGAGCTCGAGGTCCCGCCGGGGCGGCATGGTGCGCGAGCGCTCCCACTGGGGGAGGGCCGCGTAGCGCTCCAGGGCCTCGCGGTACTCGCGGCCGGCCACCAGCCGGTCCTCGATGAGCGCCGCCACCCCCATGCGGGTCTGCGGGTACTCGTCCGGCCGGTCGGTCCCGGCGGCGACCCGCTTGGGATTCTCGCCGAGGGCGAACTTGATGCCGGGCATGGCCCCCTCGGCCTTCATGGCCTCGGGGTGGTCGACGCCCCAGCGCAGCTTGATCACCGCGTTCTGGCCGCCGATGGCGTTGGCCGAGCCGTGCAGCAGGTTGGCGGCGGTGAGGCCGCCGGCCAGCTGGCGGTAGAAGTTGATGTCGTCCGGGTTGATGACGTCGCCGATGCGCACCTCGCTGGTGACCCGGCGGCCGGTCTCGTTGACCCCGCCGCTGATCCCGGTGTGGCTGTGGCAGTCGATGAGCCCCGGGGTGACGTGGCCGCCCCCGGCGTCGATCACCCGGGCGCCGTCCACCTTCGGGGCCAGCTCCTCGGGCCCGATGTAGCGGATCTTCCCGTCCTCGACGAGGAGCACCGCGCCCTCCACGATCCCGGCCTCCGCCGAGGTCCAGAGGGTCGCGTTGCGGATCAGCACCGTCTCGGCGTCCGGGTAGCCGCCGAGGCCGTGGGCGCCGAAGGGCACCGTGAGGCTCTCGGGGGCGGGGTCGGCGTCCTTCGCGTCGGAGTCGGAGTCCTCCTCGTCCGAGTCGTCCGCGTCAGCGTCATCCGCGTCAGAGTCATCCGCGTCAGAGTCATCCGCATCGGAGTCGTCCCCGTCGGCGTCGTCCTTCCCGTCCTCGTCCTCCGCCGGCACGTCCCCCGTGCGGGTGGCGGACCAGCGGAGCATCACCCCGTCCGGCCCCACGAGGGAGCCGTGGATGGTCTCGCCCTCGAAGAGCCCCGTGCCCGAGAACACCCCATCCCGGCCCAGCGCCTCCGACTGCAGGTGGAAGTGCAGGTGCTGGGGTCCGACCTTGAGGTCGTCGAGCTCGATGGAGGCGTCCCCCACCAGGATCTCGGCGCTCTTGGAGCCCTCGATCCGCAGGGTGCCCTCGACCACGGCGCCCGGCCGGTCGAGCTTGAAGGCGTAGTCCCCCTCGTGGGTCGGCTCGGGCGCGGCCTCGACCTCGAAGCGGCGGCCGGCCACCCACACGTCGCGGATCTCGGAGTCCTCCTCGAAGGGGTCCGCCGTGCGGACCACCAGGTGGGCGAGGCGGCCGGGGGCCACGACGCCCAGGCGATCGTCCACGCCCAGGAGCCGGGCGGGGGTGGTGGTCAGGGCCCGCAGGGCCTCCTCCGCGTCCAGCCCGCGCTCGATGGCGGCGCGCACGCCGGCCATGAAGTCGCCGCGGTCGTCGAGGCGCGCGGAGGTCAGGGCCACGGTGGCGCCCCCGTCCACGAGGCGGCGCGCGTTGCTGGGCGCCTGCTCCCAGGTGGCGAGGTCCCGCAGGCTGTGGGCGTCGGCCTCCTGGGAGGTGGAGACGTCCGGGGCCTCGGGGTAGTTCACCGGCACCGCGATGGGCAGGCCCGCCGCGAGGACGGCTCCCAGGCGGCGGAACTCCATGCCGGAGCCGAGGATCATCACCGAGCGGTCGAACTCGTCCGCGAGGCGCGCGGCCCGCAGCAGCTGGAGCTCGTTGGAGGCGTCGAACAGGAACGGCGCGCCGCCGCGGCGCAGGGCGTCCATGGCCTCGCTGGGCTGCGGGGGCTCGTGCCCCTCCACGCCGGCGGCGTCCACCGCCATGCACGCCGCGTGGTGGTCGGCGTCCATGAGGGCCTGGCGGATGAGCGCGATGGCGCCCATCTCCGAGTTCGGGTACGCCAGCGCCCCCTCGGATCCCCAGCTCGCGCGGCGGAAGGCCAGGGTCTGGTACACGCCGTCCTCGATGACCTCGGGGGTCGCGGCGGCGGTGTCGCCCTCCCCGGCGCCCAGGGCCACCACGGCCGCGGAGCCGCCGAGGATCCCGTCCCCGGGCGCGATGGCCGCCGCGGTGAAGCCGGCCTCCCGCAGGGACTCCACCTCACCCTCGGAGAGGCGCTCGCCGTCGAGGGCGGAGCGCTGGGGCACCACCTTCTCCGACTGCCAGTAGCCGCCGAGGCCCGTGGCGTCCGGCAGCGGCGCGTCCACGCCGGCGAACATCTCCACGAAGCCCGCGTGCACGGTCATGCCGGTGCAGTCCCAGACCCGCGCGCCGGCGGGGGCCGCGCCGCCGGGCTCGATGGAAACCACCACCCCGTCGCGGACGACGATGGTGGCGTCCTCCACGAGGGCGCCGGGCGAGGGGATCAGGCGCGCGTGGGTGAGCGCGTGCCAGCGGGGGTCCACCTTGCGCGGGCCGCGGAGCGGGCCGTCCTGGGCGACGGCCGCGGGGGCCGAGAGGAACGCAGCGGGGGCGAGCGCGACGGCGAGCGTCGCGACCAGCGGGAGTCGGATCATGGGAGGCGCCTGGCAGGCGTTTGCCGCCGCCCCGGGGGGAGAGGTCCTGAGAGGGCCCGGGGACGATCCCGACTATAGCCCTGCCCGGCGCGCGCCCCGCCGCGCGACGCGATCTCCGGCGGCGTGAGACACTTCTCTGACGATCCGCGTCGCGAGGGCCGGCCGAGCCCCTCCGGCAGCGGGGC
This sequence comes from Planctomycetota bacterium, assembly GCA_050049155.1. GTDB lineage: Bacteria > Planctomycetota > UBA1135 > UBA1135 > Saltatorellus. Next base: position 4,845 of record JASFWR010000182.1, read on the forward strand.
GAACCGTCACAGCGCCGGAGTCCCGCGCGATCGAGCGAGCCACCGAACGACCCACCGAGTGCCCCACCGAATCGGGGGAGGCGCCGAGTGACGCCCCCCCTCGAGTAACGGAGCCGCCACGCCCCGGTGACGGACGTCCCGGACGCTCGTCACCGCGGGCGCATCAGCGCTGGCCGCCGTCCCGCCCGCGCCCGCGGCGCTGGCGGCCGCGGCGGTCGCGGTTGCGGGCGGCCGGGGTGTCGGGCGGTCGCTCGAACTCCGGCGGCGCGAGCAGCTCCGTGGGCAGGGCCTCCCGGGCCGCCTTGAGCCGCGCCACGTCGTCGTCCATGCCGGCCCAGGTGAGGCGCGCGGAGACGAAGTTGGACAGGGTCACCGCCGACTGGTTCAGCCCGTCGAGGGCGTTGGCCGCCCGCGGCCAGCGCTCGAAGGCGGCGATGAGCAGGTCGGCCGCCTCCTTGAGCTCGTCCTCCTCGAGCTTCACCGCCGCCTTGCCCGCCAGGGACATGGCGCAGTAGTGGCCGGCGGTGGCCTCCACCGTGGGGTCCCGTCGGACCGCTTCGGCGAAGTGGGCCAGCGCGCCGTCGTAGGACGCGAGGGCCCCCTCGCTCTGGGCGCGGCGCCGCCGGAACTCGCCCGCCACCATGCTGGCGTAGCCCGCGTACCAGGCCGTGGAGGCGCTGGCCCCCGGGCGCGCGCTCATGGCCGCGTAGGTCTCCTCCATCCCCTTCACCCCGCCGCGCACGAGCAGGCGGTCCCGCAGGCGGGCGTGTAGGTCCCAGCTCCCGTCGTGGGCCTCGACCCCGCGGGTCAGGACGTCGAAGGCGCGCCCCCGCGCCCCCATGCGCACGAGGAAGTCGTGGTGCTTGGCCACCTGCTGCTCGGTGCCCAGCGGGTGCCGCGCCAGCAGGTCGAAGGCGGCGTTGACCTCCACCATCCACTCCTTCGGCCAGGGCTGGTCCGCGCGGGCGGCGGCGCCGATCTGGCCCATGCGCAGGTCCGCGGCCAGGGACAGGGTGCCCATGCCGATCCAGCCGGCGGCGGTCTCGCTGGAGGCGGCGTCCGGGGACGCCAGCATGGCGGCCAGGGCCGCGAGCACCGCCGCGTCGCTGCCCTCCCGGTCCCCGAGCTGGTTGGCGGCGAGCCCGATCACGGCGTCCACCCGCCAGCTCTCCACGCCCAGCTCCCGCGCGGCGCGGGCGGCGTCGAGGGCGTCCTGGCAGCGCAGGCGCTGGAGGCGCTGGCTCGCCCCACGGCCCGCAGCCACGCCGACCCCCGAGCTCGGGTCCACCGCGAGGCGCAGGGTGGCCTCGGCCCGCTCCAGCTCGGCCGCGCCGCGCTCCTCCGGGCTCAGGGCCGCGAGCGCCGCGGCCTGGTCCATGCGCGCCTCGAGCTCGTAGCGCTCCACCGCCACGTCGTCCCGGCGGCGCGTGGCCAGGGACCGGGCCAGGGCCTGGAACTCCTCGCCGCCTGCGGAGGCGTCGAGGCCGCGCAGGGTCACGCTCAGGGAGCGCGCGCGGGGGAAGTCCTTGCCCATCTCCTCCAGGGCGCCGATGAGCAGCTCGCGCTCGTCCGTGGGCATGGGCACGGCGAGGGCCTCGGCGATCAGGTCGATGGCCGGCTCCGAGCGCTGCTGGGCGAGCACCTTCCGGGCCCGCGACGCCACCTCCACGTCGAGGCCGAAGAGCGCGAGGCGCAGGACCTCGAGAGGCGCGCCCAGCCCGAGCTTCTCGGTGAGGTCCAGGGTCCGCAGGCGCTCCATGCGCTTGGCCTGGCGGAACTGCTGCTCCACCCGCACGCGGTCGGCCTGGGAGCGGCTCCGCAGGAGCTGCTCCGGGGACCTGTCGTTGTTCGGCGGGAGCTCGGTGCTCTCCCGGTCCTCGATGCCCTCGCGCCACGCGTCGATGACCGACACCACGTCGAGGGCGTAGAAGACGTCGTAGTACTCCGTGCCGTCGAGCTCCACGCCGATGTGCCGCGGCGCCACCCGGGTCTCGTCCAGGTAGCGCTCGTAGACGATGGGCTCCATGGCGATGTGCTCGCCGCAGGTCACGCAGCCGAAGCGCGGGCAGGGGATGCGGTTGCCGTTCTCGTCGTAGTCCCGGGGGTTGTGCCGGTAGACCGACGCGATGACGTTCACGTAGGGCTCGAAGAGCTTGCCCACCTCCGGGTCGCGGTAGCGGATGCCGGCGTAGTGCTCGCTCGCGATCTCGCCGTCCATGTTGACGGCCACCATGATCGGCTTGCCCGTCTCCTCGGACACCGCCCGCGCGTCCTCCCAGGTGCGCTGCCAGGTGATCTGCACCGGCTTCTTCCAGTCCTCCACCGTGGGCGCGGGCCACATGGCCTCGCGGCTCCCGGGCACGGGACCGCCGCGCTGCAGGGGCGAGGGGCCGGGGATCGCGCCCCCCTGCTGCCCGCCGCCGGAGGTCGAGGGCGCGGCCTGCGGGGACTGGCTCCCCTTCGCCGGGTCCTTCGTGACGGGTCCCTCCTGCGCCGCGGTCTCCTGCCCCCGGCCGCCCTCGTCGGTCGAGGTCGTCGCCGGAGCCGCTCCGGTGGCGCCGCCCCCCTGGGGAGCGGGCGGGAGGACGAGGGGGGCCGCCGAGGCGGCCAGGGCGAGGAACGAGATCATGGTCTTGGCGGCCGGAGATCCGACGCGGGGGCTCCAATCCTAGACGCCCGATGGGCTAGGGTCTCACCGCTCCTGCGAGCAAGGACCCCCCATGAGCCGACTCCGA
>JASFWR010000184.1:0-7499 GCA_050049155.1 Planctomycetota bacterium
CCATCCACCCGAGCGGCCGGCATATGACCGACACCCTGATCCAGCGGGTGCACAAGCGCTTCCAGGGGGAGATCGAGGCCGGCGAGATGCTGCCGCGCCTGTGCCACCGGCTCGACCGGGAGACCAGCGGGGTCGTGCTCGTGGGCAAGCGGCCGGCGACCCAGGGGGCCCTGACGTCGCAGTTCGAGGATCGGATGGTGGAGAAGGAGTACCTCGCCGTGGTCGAGGGCGTCCCGGACCCGCTGCGGGGCTCCATCGACGCGCCGATCCGGCTCTCCACCACCTCGCCCGTGGAGCTGGAGATGACCACGGCGGCCGACGGGCTGCCCTGCCGGACGGACTGGGTCGTCGAGGAGAGCGCCTGCGGCTTCTCCCGGCTCCGGCTGCGGATCCACACGGGCAGGCAGCACCAGATCCGGGTGCACATGGCGGCGATCGGGACGCCGATCGTCGGCGACAAGCTGTACGGGCCGGACCGGACCATCTTCCTCCGCGCGGCCGCGGGGGAGCTCACGGACTGGGACCGGGAGCAGCTCGTGCTCGAGCGCCACGCCCTCCACAGCGCGCGGCTCGTCTTCACCGCCCCCTCCACCGGCCAGCCGGTGGAGGTGGAGAGCAGCCTCCCCCCGGACCTGTGCGAGGCCTTCCCCGAGCTCGCGGACTGACCCGGGTCGGCGGACCCGGCCCGCCCCCGCCGCGCCGGCTTCCGGCGCTCCTCCCCTTCCGCGCGGGTCCGGTTCCTGCTTCACTGTCGCCCATGCGTCTCCCCACCCTCCTCCTGTTGGCCGGCTCCCTCGTCGCCTGCGGCGAGCCCGCCGGACCCGCCCCCAGCCCCACCGGTAACGTGTCCCTCGACGACCTCCAGATCCCCAACGCCAGCACCGCGGTCGAAGGCGTCCTCTGCGCCGGCCAGCTCAGCGAGGACCAGATGGTCGCGCTCTCCGAGATGGGCTACCGCAGCTTCGTGAGCCTGCGCCTCGCGGACGAGGGCGGCGCCGGCTGGGAGGAGGACTTCGCCGCCGAGAAGGGCCTGCGCTTCGTCCGGCTCCCCGTCGCGGGGAAGGCGGGCGTCGACGAGGATCACGCCCGCCAGCTCTCCGCCCTGATGGACGCCGAGGAGCGTCCGATGGTCCTCTACTGCGGCAGCAGCAACCGGGTGGGAGCGCTGCTCGCCCTCGAGGCCTTCCACGTGGACGGCAAGAGCGCCGAGGAGTGCATGGCGCTCGGCAAGTCCACGGGGGTCACCGGGCTCGAGTCGCTCCTCGAGGAGAAGCTCGGCCTCTAGTCAGGCGGGGTCCATCCCGAACAGGGCGTGGCTGGCGGCCCACGCCGCCGCCGCGACCGCCTCGGGGTCCTCGCCCCTCGCCGCCGCCACCGCGCGGGTGACGTGGGGGAGGTTCGCGGGCTCGTTCCGGCGAGAGGTCGGCGGCGGCGCGAGGTCCCGCGGCTGCAGGTAGGGCGCGTCCGTCTCCAGCAGGAGACGGTCCGCGGGGATCTCGGCCGCGGCCCGGCGCAGGTCCTGACCGCGCCGCTCGTCGCAGATCCAGCCCGTCACGCCCAGGTGGCACCCGAGCTCCAGGTAGTCGGCGGCCACGTCGGGGCCCTCCGTGAAGCAGTGGACCACGGCGCCGCGGGGGAGGCTGGGCCACGCGTTCCGCAGGACGGCGAGGAACTCCTCGTGGGCGTCCCGCTGGTGGAGGAACACCGGCAGGTCCGCCTCCGCGGCCAGGGCCAGCTGCGCCTCGAACGCCGCGAGCTGCGCCTCCCGCGGGCTGAAGTTCCGGTTGTAGTCCAGCCCGCACTCGCCCACGGCGACCACCTCCGGGAGGCGGTGGAGCTCCCTCAGGCTGGAGAGGGCCGACCCGTCCAGATCCGAGGCGTGGTGCGGGTGCACCCCGGCCGTGCAGGTGTGGCCGCCGGCCGCCGCCGCGGCCGAGGCGGCCTCGCTCGAGCGGAGGTCCGTGCCCGTGATCACCAGCCGCTCCACGCCGGCGGCGCGGGCGCGCGCCACCACGTCGTCGCGGTCGCGATCGAACTGGCGGCTCATCAGGTTGATGCCGATATCGATCAGTCGCATGGCGCGGAGAGGATAGCCTCGACCTCGACATGACCGACACGAGCGCCCCCGAACCCATCGACCTGCACGCCAAGATGGAGCAGGTCCGACCCCTCTGGACCCCGCACCGCGTCGGCCGCTTCGACGGCCACCAGCTGCTGCTCGCGCGGGTGGACGGCGAGTTCGTCTGGCACCAGCACGACGACCACGACGAGGTCTTCATCCCCCTGCGGGGGACGCTGCTCCTGGACTTCGAGGGGGGCGTCACCCGGGAGGTCCCTCCCGGGAGCCTCCTCGTGGTGCCCGCGGGGGTCCCGCACCGGCCGCGGACCGCCGGGGAGGAGGTGGAAATGCTCGTCCTCGACCCCATGGGCGTGAAGCACACGGGGGAGGTGCGGAACGAGCGGACGGTGGACGAGTACCCGGAGCTCTGAAACGACCGAACGGAGCGAATGACGCTGCGGTCACGGCGTAGAGAGAGGGAGGCACCGCGAGCAGCCGGGGCGGCGGACCCCATGAGCGACCTGATCCACGACGAGCCCCGACCCATGTCGGACCGCGAGGTCCGGCAGTGGTGCATGTTCATCCACCTCGGCCTCTTCGCAGGCTACGCCATCCCCTTCGGCGGGCTGGTGGTCCCGGTCGTCCTCTGGCAGCTGAAGAAGGACCTGTCCCCCGAGATCGACCGGCACGGCCGGCTGGTGGCCAGCGCCATCGTCGCGTTCGTCTTCTACTCGATCGCGGTCTACCTGCTGTGCATGGTCATCGTCGGCTTCCTGTTGCTCCCCGTGCTCGCGATCTGCGCCATCGCGTTCCCGATCATCGGCGGCATCAAGGCGAACGACGGCCACTACTGGCCGTACCCCCTGGTGCCCCGGCTCTTCTGACGGAGTCCGGGCTCCTGGAGGGTCGCTGCCCCGAGCGAGGGCGGCTCGATCAGGCGGCCGCGCGTGTCCGCGACCGTGTCGCCACGCCGAGGGCGACGAGGACCGCCAGCAGCGCCCAACCCGGCGCCGGTGACGGGAGCTTCTGCCAGCACAGCACCGCGAGGAGCGTCATGGCGATGGAGACGGTCAGGAGGTGGCCGGCGAGCCCGCCCTCCCAGGCGCTCTGGAGCTCCTGGGCCTGGGTGGAGAGCGGCCGCGGGCCGCCCGGACTCCACAGCAGACGGAGGACGACCAGCCCGGACGCCAGGGCCACGGGCCAGAGGCGGAGGGCCAGCCCCGGGGAGGCCAGCGCTGCCACGAGCGCGCCCACGCCCAGGTAGAGGGGGAGGAGCAGGCGAACGGCGACGGCCTTGCGGGCGCCGGCGTCCTCGTCCCGGGGGTCCACCGGCGCGGTGTCCAGGACCCATCGGGCCGCGGGGGTGGCCGTGGTCGGGACGTGCATCAGCACGAACGGGAGGTACGCCCCTGGCGCGAACAGGAGCAGCGCGTACAGACCCTCCCCCTCGACCGTGGATGCGTCGGCGCCCATCAGGACGAGGAGGAGCGGCGCGGCCACCAGGGGGTAGGTGCGGAGCACGAAGTCGCGCTCGGCGGGGAGGGCGTCGAAGACGAACGCGAAGGCGCCGCGCTCGGCGGGTGCCACCCAGAGGCGCTCGGCGGCGGCGCGCGCGGGGGCGAGGAGCCGGCCGAGCACGGAGCGGGTCGAGCGGGCCCGGGGCGGGGGAGGGAAGGGGGCGAGGGCGAGGACCAGGGCCGCGGTCAGGCACGCGCCGGCGGCGATGGGCCCGGCGGTCGCCCCTTCGGCGCCGGCGAAGGGCGCGGAGAACCAGGCGGGCGGCAGGAGGAGCCAGAGCCCCGTGGGGCCCTCCACCGTCGCGAGGGTCCCCAGGCTGCGGAGCCCGGCGAGCACGCCGACCATGACGGCCACGAAGAGCACCGTCTGAAGGGCCACCATCAACGCGTCGCCGCCGCGGCCGAGCACGACCTGGAGCAGCAGCAGCGCCGCCGCCACGGTCCAGGTCTGCAGGACGCCCATGACCACGAGGATCAGGCGGTCGGCGGGCCCCATGGAGGGCGGGGCGAGCAGCGCCGCGGGGACGAGGGACGCGGCCGCGAGGGCTCCGACGATGAGCAGGAGCGTCGCCACGCGGGAGAGGCGCAGGTCCCTCGGGGTCACGGGGAGCGCGCCGACCCACTCGGCCGCCGGGTCGGCCCTCAGCAGCGGGGCGAGCTCGCCGAGCAGTGGGACCGTCGTCAGCGCGAGGGGGATGCAGAGCGCGAAGGCCGCGTAGCCGAAGCCGCCGACCTCGCCGCGCACCACGGCGCAGAGTAGCCCGGAGATCACCACCTGCATGGCCAGCGCGGCCACGGGGGTGCGCTCGCCGAGGACCTCCCCGGAGAGCTGCGCGCGGACGAGACTGGTGAGACGATTCAACGGAAGGGCACGACTTGCGTGACGCGAAGGGTACCGCGAGCGGCCCCGGGGCCCATACTCACCGTCGATGTCCAGCAAGGTGACGATCCAGGGGCCCGTGGGGCGGCTCGAGGGCGAGCTCTGGCTCCCGGACGACGGGGCCGCGCCGACCGCGGCGGCCGTCGTCTGCCACCCGCACCCGCTGCACGGCGGGACCATGAAGAACAACGTGGTCCACCGGACGGCCCGTGGCCTGCACGACGCCGGGTTGGCGGTGCTCCGCTTCAACTTCCGCGGCGTCGGCGCCAGCGAGGGGGTGCACGACGGCGAGGGGGCCGAGGAGCAGGACCTCGCGGCGGCCCTCGACTTCCTGGCCGAGGCGGTCCCCGGGGTCCCGCTGTGGGCCGGCGGCTTCTCCTTCGGCTCCAGGACGGTCGTGGGCCTCACGCCGCGGGACCCGCGTATCCAGCGCGTCCTGCTCGTGGCGCTGCCGGTCATCGCCTACGACTGCCGCGGCGCCCTCGCGGTGGATCGGCCGGGCGCCATCATCATGGCCGGGGACGACACCTTCGGGACCCTGGAGGTCCTGACCCGGCAGATGCCGGAGTTGCGCGACCGCTTCCACGTCGACGAGATCCCCGGCGTCGACCACTTCTTCACCGGCAAGCTGGACGAGCTGCGCCTGCGCGTCCGCGACTGGGCCGCCAGCCAGCTCCAGGCGCACTGAGAGGGCCCATGTCCGCCACCAACGAGCAGTTCCCCGAGGACAAGATCCCCGCCATCAAGCGCGTGATGATGCCGCGGGACACGAACGCCGTCGGCACGATCTTCGGGGGCGTGATCCTCTCCGAGATCGACCTCGCCGCGGCCAGCGAGGCGCACCACCACCACGAGGGCATGGTCGTCACCGTGTCCATGGACAAGATCGACTTCAAGGCGCCGGTCCGGGTGGGGGACCTGGTGTCGTTCTTCACGGAGACGCTGCGCATCGGGCGCTCGTCCATCAAGGTGAAGGTCGCGGTCTGGGCGTGCCGCCGCTTCGGCGGCGGGAAGCACGAGTACGTGACCGAGGCCGAGGTCACCATGGTCGCGGTGGACGAGAACTTCCGCCCGACGCCGATCGCGAGCCGGACCGGCGGCGAGGGCTGAGGACTCCACCGGGGGAGGGCGACCCACGTGGGCGCGCCCGCCAGTCGGCCTCCGCTCGAGGACAGGCCCAGTTCCCGCCCTCGGGCAGGGCCAGTCTCCGCTCTCCGAGAGGCGCTGAAGGTCCGCGCGATCAGGAGCTGCGGCGTACCCGATCCTGGTCGCCCCGAGCGAGGCGGGCCCGAGTCGCGGCGAGCCTCAGCCGAGGATGGCCGCGGCGCGCGCCGCGGGGTCCTCGGTGCGAGTCAGCGAGCGGAAGATCTCCTCGAGGCTCTCGTCGCCGGAGCCCGAGGCTCGGAGCTCCTCCAGGGCGCCCACGGCCACCAGCTTGGATCGGGCCATCACCGCCACCCGGTCGCAGACGCGCTCCACCACGTCGAGCAGGTGGGACGTGTAGAGCACGGCGCCGCCGCGGTCCGCCCAGCCTCGCAGGACCGCCTTGAGCATGGCGGCGCTTGGCGCGTCGAGGCCTCCCAGGGGCTCGTCGAGGACGAGGAGCTCCGGGCGCGGGAGGAGCGCGCAGGCGAGGGCCGTCTTCTGCCGCATGCCGCGGGAGAAGGAGCCCACGGGGTCGTCGATCCTGGCCGAGAGGTCGAGGTGCTCCAGCAGGCGCACGGCCTCGGCCTCGGCCGCGTCGTCCTCCAGCCCGTGGAGCCTGCCGACGAGCAGCAGGTGCTGGCGGGGCGAGAGGTTGGGGTACAGCGGGGCGCCGTCCGGGACGTATCCGAGGGAGCGCCGGGCCTCGAGGGGGGACGTCGCCACCGAGCGGCCCGCGATGGTGACCTCCCCGGAGGTGGGCTCGAGGAGCCCGCAGAGCATCCGCACCGTCGTGGTCTTGCCCGCGCCGTTGGGGCCCACGAGCCCGAGCACCTCGCCGGGCCGGACCTCCAGGGTCAGGTCGTCCACCGCCACGAGGTCGTCGAAGCGGCGGGTGACGCCACCCAGGCGGGCGACGGGCTCGGACGACTGAGCTCCTCCCAGGTCAGCCACGCCGGGTCAGCTGGGGATGAGGTCCTCGTGGTCCTCCGGCTGGACCGAGAAGCCGGTGGCCTCGGCCAGCGTGTCCGCGATCTTGTCCCGCTGGGTCTTGGTCGCGGCCTTCGCGCCCTTCTTCCCGGTGACGGAGCCCGTCGTGTGCATCACGAGGACCTCCTGGGGCTTGATGATCTGGAACTTCTTGCCCATGGCCGTCACCTCGTTGGCGGTCGTGTTGTCCACGGGAGCGCGGAAGAGGGAGACCTCGAGCACCAGGTGGTCGAAGTGGTGGCAGTCGTCCACGAACGCGGTGAACGCGGGGCCCTTGAGGCCCGTCACCGCCGTCCAGTTCTTCGCCGTGCCCCAGTCGAACTGGAGGTGGACGGCGTTGTACATGGCGAGCGTCGCGCGGACGTCGTAGCAGCTGAGGTCGCGGGTCTCGGTGAAGACCAGGAGCTTGGCCCGCGAGAACCACTTGTCGCGGAGCGCGCGGAGGTTCTCGGTGATCTCCCGGAGGTCGGGGTGGTCCGCGGGGTCCGTCTCGCTCCCGACCACCACGATCGTTTCGACCTTCACGCCCTCCTTGGAGAGGGCAATGATCTCGCGGGCGCAGGTGGTCACCACCACCGAGGCGCGGGGGAGGGAGCTCCCGCGCTCCACCACGAGGCCGAGCTGCGGCGCGGAGAGGTCCACCGTGAGGGTCCTCCCGAACCGGCGGGTCTCGTGGGGGCCGTGGAGGATCTTAGACGTGGCGTCCTTGGTCTTTGCCATAGAGGCTGGCGCGCGATGGGCGCGCCCAGGTGCTAGCCCGAAATGACGGGCAAGAAGGGCTTTGCGGCGCCTCGGCGCCGTCGTCGAGGCACCACTATAGCCCACGGGGGGGTGCCTCTGGCCCTTCCCCTCCCAACTCCCCGGCCAAGCTTGGGTTGGGAGCCGATTCCAGCGGCGCTGGGCCCCCGCG
>JASFWR010000185.1:0-7478 GCA_050049155.1 Planctomycetota bacterium
ACGGGCCTCGTCGCCGCGACGACGTTCTCCACGTGGTACTTCCAGCTCTGGTACCGGGACGCCAACCCGGCGCCGACCTCCAACTTCACGGACGCGGTGCTGGTGACGTTCCTGTGACGCCGAGGGCGTGACCGGGACCGGTCCGACGGCGCCTGCTCCGTGGGCGGCGCCCGGCGCAGTGTGCCAGCGCAGTGACTCAGCGCAGTGACTCAGCGCAGTGACTCAGCGCAGGGGCTCAGCTTTGGGACTCAGCGCCGGGACTCGGAGGGGGGAGCGGCGATGCAGTAGAGGTGCTCGTGGGTGCGGAGGAAGATCTCCCCGCCGGCCACCGCGAGGGTCGAGTTGGTGCGCTCGTCGATGACGTTCTCGGCGAGCACCTCGAGCCCCTCGGCGTCGGCCTTGAAGACCACCGTGGTCCCGGACTGGGCGAGGAGGTACATGCGGTCCCCGACGCTCACGATCGAGCCCCAGGTGCCGCCGCGGGCCACACGCTCCTTCCAGTCGGGCAGCCCCGTGGCCGGGTCGATGCACCAGAGGATGCCCCGCATGTCGGGGACGAAGATGCGGCCGTTCATGTAGGCGCCGGAGGCGCAGTTGCTCATCTGACCCGCGTGGCGCCAGGCCTGGCGTGAGGCCTGGGCGTCGCCCTTCTCTGCGTCTCCTTCCGCTGTTTCGCCGTCCAGCGAGCCGAGCCGGACGCCCAGGGTCGGACCCTGCCAGCCGCCCACGAACACGCAGGTGTCCCCCGCGACCACGGGGGAGGAGTAGGTCAGGTTCCCGCGCGTCCCGCGGATCCCGTCGCAGGTCCACACGATGGACCCGGAGTCCAGGTCGTAGGCGACCACCCGCGTGGGCTGCCCGCAGACCAGCAGCGAGCGGCCGTCGCGCTCCACGATGATGGGCGTGCACCACGACCCCGCGATGCGCCGGGCCTCGAGTTCCTCCTCGGTGCGCACGTCGGGCTCCTCCGTCTCCCAGAGGGTCTCGCCGGACTCGAGGTCGAGGGCGGTCATGAACGTCCGGGCGCCGGGGCCGGTGTTGAGGTAGACGCGGCCGCCGTGCAGCACCGGCGAGGTCCCGTAGCCCCAGATGTGCCGGAACTCACCGAGGTCGCGGGACCACAGGGGCTCGCCGTCCAGGTCGTAGCAGTGCAGTCCCGCCGACGCGTGCCAGACCACGACCCGGTCCTCCGCCACCGCGGGGGTCGTGCCGCAGTAGGGGTTCGTCTCGTGGGTGGGCATCTCGCGGTCGATCTCCACGGTGCGCGACCAGAGCTTGCGGCCGTCCTCCCGCGAGTAGCACTCCAGGGTCCGGCCCAGGCCCGCCGCGTCCTCGGGGGTCGTCAGGAAGATGCGGTCCCCGCGCACCGTCGGGCTGCCGTTGGCGGGCATGCCGAGCTCGACCTTCCACCTCACGTTCTCCTCGTCGCTCCAGCGCAGGGGCACGTCCCCGGCGGACACCACGCCGTCGCCGGTGGGCCCGCGCCACCCGGGCCAGTCGGCGGCCGGGTCGTCCCCGCCCTCGAGGGAGGCTGCCTGGAGTGAGGTGGCGAGGAGGGCCGCGGCGGCCAGGGAGAGCGTCGGTCGGTGGAGCGTCTTCATGGTGGGGAGCGAGCATAGCCGGCCGCCCCTGCTCCCGCCCCACGGGACCGATCCAGGGCCTATCCTGCGGGGCCGCCCGGTCCGACCCGGGAGCCCCGCCGTGCCCGAAGAGCGACCCGACACCATCTACCTCGACCACGCCGCGACGACCCCGCTCGACCCGCGGGTCCTCGAGGCCATGCTCCCGTTCCTGCGGGGGGCGTTCGGGAACGCCTCGAGCCCCCACGCGGAGGGGCGCCGGGCGGCGGACGCGGTGGAGGAGGCCCGCGGGCGGGTGGCGCTCTCCCTCGGCGCGGACCCGCGGGAGGTGGTCTTCACCAGCGGCGCCACGGAGTCCAACAACCTGGCCCTGCGCGGGGTGGCGGCGGCGGAGGCCCACGCCCGGCGGCCGCGCCGGATCCTGACCTGCGTGACGGAGCACCACGCCGTGCTCGACCCCCTCGCCCGCCTCGAGGCGGAGGGCTTCGAGGTGGTGCGGCTCGGCGTCGACGCCCTCGGGCACCTTGACCTCGGGGAGCTGGACGCGGAGCTCGCCAGGGGAGCGCTGATGGTGTCGATCATGAGCGCCAACAACGAGACCGGCGGGCGGCACCCGCTGGCGGAGATCGGGGCGCGCTGTCGGGAGCACGGGGCGCTCCTCCACACGGACGCGACCCAGAGCTTCGGCAAGGAGGCGCTGGACGTGGACGCGGCGGGCGTCGACCTCCTGAGCCTGTCCGCCCACAAGCTCCACGGGCCCAAGGGGGTCGGCGCGCTCTTCCTGCGCCGCAAGCGCCCGCGGGTCCGGGTGGCGGCGCTGCAGGAGGGCGGCGGCCACGAGGGCGGGCGCCGCTCCGGGACCCTCAACGTGCCGGGTATCGTCGGGCTGGGGGAGGCCGCGCGGCTCGCCGACCGGGAGCGCGAGGCCGACGCGGCGCGCGTGGCGGCGCTCCGCGACCGGTTCGAGGGGGCCCTCGCGGCGGCGGTGCCGGGCCTCGCGGTGATGGGCGACCCGGGCGACCGGCTGCCGGGCCACTCGAACGTCGCCTTCCCCGGGGTGGACGGCGCCGAGCTGCTGGCCGCGATCCCGTCGGTCTGCGCGTCGACGGCCGCCGCCTGCACCAGCGCCAGCCTCCAGCGCAGCCACGTGCTGCGGGCGCTGGGGCGCACCCCGGAGGAGGTCGTGGGCAGCGTGCGCTTCTCCATGGGCAGGACGACCACCGAGGACGAGGTGACCGAGGCCGCGGCGCGGGTCGTCGCGGAGCTCGAGCGGCGGGGCGCGACCGGGCCCGGCTGAGGGCCGGGGTCCGCCGCCGCCGGAGGCCCCGGGCGGCCCCCCGGGGCGCCGCTCGCCAGGGGCCGTGAAAGGCCCAGGCAAAGGCTCGGGCAAAGGCCCCGGCAAAGGCCCCTGGGCGGCGCCGTCGGCGCCGATCCGGTCGGCCCGAGCGAGTACCATGCGGAGCCCCACCGCGCCCCGAGGGCCCCTGTCAGGGCCCCAGCCTCCCCGCATCCTCTGGCCAGCATGACCCCCCGACCGGCCCTCCTCCGGGCGACCGCCCTGATCGCCGCCGCCGCCGCGCCCCTCGCCCTCCCCGCCCACGCCCAAGACGGCCCCAGCGGCTGGCTGAGCTGGCGGGGCCCGAACCAGAACGGGACCTCGCCGGAGACCGGCCTCCCCGGCGCCCCGGACCTCGAGAAGAACGTGGCCTGGACCTACGAGATGGCGGGCCGCGGGACCCCCGTCATCGCCGGCGGCAAGCTGTTCGGACTCGGCTACGACGGCAAGGGGGAGACCCTGCAGGAGGTCCTCTTCTGCCTCGACGCAGCCACGGGCGAGGAGCGGTGGACCCACCGCTTCCCGGACTTCATCAGCGACGTCATCTACACGCGCTACGCCATCGGCAGCCCGACGGTGGACCCGGAGACGGGCAACGTCTTCGCGCTCACGGGGCCGGGGCTGATCCACGGCTTCACCCCGGACGGCGAGATGCTCTGGCAGCGCTCGATGATGGAGGACCTGGGTCGCCTCACCTTCCCCAACGGCCGGGTCGGCGCCCCGCTCATCGTGGGGGACCTGGTGATCGTCCACTTCATCTTCGCGGCCTGGGGCCCCGACTTCGGCCCGGCGCGCGACCGCTTCTACGCGTTCGACAAGCACACGGGCGAGGTGGTCTGGGGCGCGACCCCCGGCGGCCCGCCGAAGGACAGCTCGTTCTCCATGCCCATCGTCGAGCTGCGCGACGGCCGGTTCGTCTTCTACGCCGGCATGGGCGGCGGCTACACGTCCTGCGTGGACGCCATGACCGGCGAGGTCCTCTGGCAGTTCCCCTTCAGCATCGGCGGTATCAACTCCAGCGCGCTGATCCACGAGGACAAGCTCATCATCATCCACGGCAAGGAGAACCGTGACTCCAGCGTCATCGGCCGCATGGCGGCCCTCGACCTCACCGTGAAGCCGGGGGAGGACGGCGTGCTGCCGCGGTCGGCCGAGCTCTGGCGCAACGACCTGGTGGCCTTCACCAGCTCCCCGATCCTGGTGGGGGACACGGTCTTCGCCACCACCCTGACCGGCGAGCTCAACGCCATCGACGTGACCACGGGCGAGATCCGCTGGCACCAGAAGCTCGGCGACAGCCAGCTGCACGCGTCGCCGGCCTACGGGGATCAGAAGCTCTTCATCCCCCTCGCGGACGGGACCTTCCACGTCCTCGGGCTGAGCGGGAGCCAGGCGGTCAAGCTGGGCGTGGCCAACCTCGGCGGCAGCTGCCTCGGGGCGCCGGCGATCGCCGGAGGGAGGGTCTACGTGCACTCCACCGAGCGGCTGTACTGCTTCGCGGAGGAGCCTGGGGAGGCGCCGGCCTGGCCGGCGCAGCAGTGGGACGCGGCGAGCGCGCCCGCGCCGGGCCCCCCGGCCAAGCTGCAGGTGGTCCCCTTCGACCAGACCGTCCGGGCCGGCGAGCCGGTCGCCCTCCAGGTGCGCTGGCTGGACGCCTCGGGACGGGTCGTGGGGGAGATGCCCGCCACCGAGGCGGAGACCAAGGTGGCCGCGCGCCAGAAGGCGCCGCTCGCCGAGAAGCAGCCGGACGGGACCTGGCGGGCCGCCAACCCGGGCGCCGGGAAGGCGACGGTGTCCGCGGACGGCCTCACCGGCACGGCGCGCGTGCGGGTCGTCCCCAGCCTCCCGTTCACGCAGGACTTCTCCGGCTTCCAGCTGAACCAGGGCGAGGGGAGCTTCGCCTTCCCGCCGGGCGAGTGGCTCGGCGGCCGGCTCAAGTGGAAGATCATCGACAAGGACGGCGAGCGGCTCCTGACGCGGAACATGGCGAACCCGCTGTTCCAGCGCACGATGACCCTGTTCGGCGCCGCGGACGACTCGAACTACACGGTCCAGGTGGACGTGATGTCGGACGGCAACCGCCGGACGCTCTCGTCCCCCGGCGTCGTGAACCAGCGCTACCTTTTCGTGCTGAAGGGCAACTACCAGGAGCTTGAGGTCAGCTCGAACATGGAGCACTTCAAGCAGAGCGTGAAGTTCCGCTGGAAGGCGGGCACCTGGTACACGCTGAAGACCCGCGTGGACCTCCAGGACGACGGCAGCGCGATCGTGCGCGGCAAGGTCTGGCCCCGCGGCGAGGACGAGCCGGAGGCCTGGACCATCGAGGCCACCGACCCCCACGGACACCGCTGCGGAGCGGCGGGCCTGTACGGCTTCACCCCGCAGAGCCGCTACACCATCTACATGGACAACCTGAGCGTGACCCCCAATGACTAGGCACCTGTTCACCGCCGCTGGCGTCGCCGGCCTCTCCCTGCTCGCCCTGACCCCCGCCGCCGAGGCGCAGGACTGGCCGGCCTGGGGCGGGGGCGAGACCCGCAACATGGCGTCCACCGTCACCGGGCTCCCCGGGGAGTTCGTGGCCGGCGACTTCAAGGCCGGGACCGACGAGGTCGACCTCGAGACGACGAAGAACGTCAAGTGGGTCGCCAAGCTCGGTTCCCAGAGCTACGGCAACCCCACCGTCTCCGGGGGCCGGATCTTCGTCGGGACCAACAACGACTCGCCGCGGGACCCGCGCTTCAAGGGGGACCGCTCCACGGTCTACTGCTTCGACGAGAAGACCGGCGAGTACATCTGGCAGCTCAACGTCCCCAAGCTCGGCACCGGCAAGGTGTCGGACTGGGAGTACCTGGGCATCTGCTGCTCGCCCACGGTGGACGGCGACGAGGTCTACATCGTCACCAACCGCTGCGAGGTCATGTGCCTCGACGTCCACGGAATGGCCAACGGCAACCAGGGCTACCAGGACGAGGGCCTGTACATGGCCTGGCCGTCCACGGAGCCCATGGAGGTCGAGGCCGGGGACGCCGATATCCTCTGGGTGTTCAACATGATCGACGAGTGCGGCGTGTTCCCCCACAACATCACCACCAGCGCGGTCCTCGTGGCGGGCGAGCGCCTCTGGGTCACGTCGTCCAACGGCGTGGACTACGGGCACGTGGAGACCCCGGCGCCCAACGCGCCCAGCCTGATCCTGCTGGACAAGAAGACCGGCGCGCTCATCGGCGAGGAGGCCTCGGGCTGCTCGTCGCGCATCTTCCACTCCAACTGGTCGTCCCCGGCCTACCTGCGCAAGGACGACACCGAGCTCTGCATCTTCGGCGGCCCCGACGGGTGGCTCTACGCCTTCAAGCCGGAGCCCATCGAGGGCCCGGACGGCTGGCCGATCCTGGACGAGGCGTGGCGCTTCGACGCCAACCTCCCCGAGTACCGGACGAAGGACGGGGAGCCCATCAAGTACACGGACCGGGACGGGCCGAGCGAGGTCCTCGCCACGCCGATCGTGCACGACGGCAAGGTCTACGCGCCCATCGGGCAGGACCCCGAGCACGGGCCCGGCGTCGGCAACCTGGTGTGCGTCGACCACACGGGCAAGCAGCTCTGGAACTACTCGAAGATCAACCGGTCGCTGTCGACCCTCGCGGTCTACGACGGGATGGTCTTCGCCTCGGACTTCTCGGGCTTCGTCTACTGCCTCGACGCGGAGACGGGGGAGGAGCACTGGATCCACGACACCAAGGGCCACATCTGGGCGTCCCCCTTCGTGGCCGACGGCAAGGTCTACATCGGGAACGAGGACGGCTTCCTCACCATCCTCCCCGCCCGCAAGGACGCGGACACCAAGAAGGAGATGGTCGAGGTCGACATGGTCAGCCCGGTCTACGCCTCGGTCATCGCGGCGAACGGCGTGCTGTACGTGGCGACCCACACCCACCTCTACGCGGTGGCGGCCGGCGCCGAGAGCGACGGCGAGGGGCGCTGACTCCACCATGTCCGGCAGCGCACGCCTGGGCTGGGCCCTGATGCTGGTCATCACGGCCCTGCACTTCGACCTCTGGAACTGGGACTCCACCTCGGTGGTGTTCGGCTTCATGCCCACGGGCCTCGCGTGGCAGGCCGGGATCTCGCTGGCGGCGGCCGCGGGCTGGGCGCTGATGATGCGCGTGGCCTGGCCCACCCGGGTCGAGGACTGGGCGTCGCAGCCCTCGGGGCTCGACGACGCGTCGGGGGGAGAGGCCTCGTGATGGCGCTCCTCCTCCCCGCCGCCGAGGCGGCGACCCGCACGCCCCTGCTGGTGGTCGGCTTCTACCTGCTGCTGCTCATCGGCCTCGGGGTCTTCTCGAGCCGGCTGTTCCGCGGCACCTCGGCGGACTTCTTCGTAGCGGAGCGCTCCATCGGGCCGTTCCTGCTGCTCATGAGCGTCTTCGGGACGACCATGACGGCCTTCGCCCTGGTGGGCTCCACGGGGAAGTCCTGGGAGCTCGGCAACGGCGTCTACGGGCTCATGGCCTCGGCCTCGGGGATCGTGCACTCGGCGGTGTTCTTCCTCATCGGGATCA
>JASFWR010000186.1:0-7469 GCA_050049155.1 Planctomycetota bacterium
CGTGCGCGAGGCGCGCGGGTTGACCTCGATGACGTAGACGGTGTCGTCCTTCACGGCGTACTGCACGTTCATCAGGCCGATCACGCCGAGCTCCTTCGCCATGGCCTTGGTGGCCCGGGTGATCTCCTCCTGGAGGGAGTCGGAGAGGGTGTAGGGCGGCAGCACGCAGGCGGAGTCACCGGAGTGGATCCCCGCCTCCTCGATGTGCTCCATGATCGCCCCGATGACCACCCGCTCGCCGTCGGCGATGCAGTCCACGTCCACCTCGATGGCGTCCTCGAGGAACTTGTCCACGAGGATCGGCTTGTCGGGGGACGCCTGGACGGCGTGGGTCATGTAGCGGTCCAGGGACTCGTCGTCGTAGACGATCTCCATGGCCCGGCCGCCGAGCACGTAGCTGGGACGCACGAGGACGGGGTAGCCGATGGAACGGGCGACCTCGAAGGCCTCGCCCACGCTCTTCGCGATGCCGTTGGGCGGTTGCCGCAGGTCGAGGTCCGCCAGCATCTGCTGGAAGCGCTCCCGGTCCTCGGCCCGGTCGATGGAGTCCACCGAGGTGCCGATGAGGGGGGCGCCGGCCTTCTCGAGGCTGCTCGCGAGGTTGAGGGGCGTCTGGCCGCCGAACTGGACGATGATGCCCTTCGGCTTCACCGCCTCGACGATGCTCATCACGTCCTCGTGGGTGAGCGGCTCGAAGAAGAGGTGGTCGGAGGTGTCGTAGTCCGTGGACACCGTCTCCGGGTTCGAGTTGACCATCACCGCCTCGTAGCCGATCTCCTGGGCGGCGAAGGCGGCGTGCACGCAGCAGTAGTCGAACTCGATGCCCTGGCCGATCCGGTTCGGGCCGCCCCCGAGGATCATGATCTTGTCGGCCTCCCCCTGCCGGACCTCGGACTCCTCCTCGTAGGTGGAGTAGTAGTACGGCGTGGCGGCCTCGAACTCGGCGGCGCAGGTGTCGACGAGCTTGTAGACGCGCTCGAGCCCGAACTCCTTGCGGGCGGCCTCCACGGCCTGGGCCTCGGTGCCCACGGCGGCGGCGATCTGGGCGTCGCTGTAGCCGTACTCCTTGGCGCGCCGGAGCAGCTTCTCGTCCAGCAGCGAGCCCGCAAGCTCCTGCTCGAACTCCACCAGCTGGCGCATGTTCTCGAGGAACCACGGGTCGATGTGGGTGGCCTCGTGGATCTCGTCGGTGCTCCAGCCCGCGCGGTACGCGGCGCGCAGGTAGGTCATCCGCTCCGCGTTGGGGACCCGGAGCTTGCGGGAGAGCTCGTCCGGGGCGATGGGGTCGACCGAGTCGATGGGCGACTTGGGGTCGAGGCCGAAGCCGGCCATCCCGGTCTCGAGGCCCCGCAGGGCCTTCTGGAGGGACTCCTTGAAGGTCCGGCCGATGGCCATGGTCTCGCCCACGCTCTTCATCTGCGTGGTGAGCGTCGGGTCGGCGCTGGGGAACTTCTCGAAGGCGAACCGCGGGATCTTCGTGACGCAATAGTCGATCGTCGGCTCGAAGCAGGCGGGCGTCTGCCGGGTGATGTCGTTGGACAGCTCGTCGAGGGAGTAGCCGACGGCGAGCTTGGCGGCGATCTTCGCGATGGGGAAGCCCGTGGCCTTGGAGGCCAGCGCCGAGGAGCGCGACACCCGCGGGTTCATCTCGATGACGATGATGCGGCCGGAGCGCGGGTCGATGGCGAACTGGCAGTTGGAGCCGCCGCACTCCACCCCGATCTCACGCATGATCGTGATCGAGGCGTTGCGCATCGCCTGGTACTCGCGGTCGGTGAGCGTCTGCGACGGGGCGACCGTGATCGAGTCGCCGGTGTGCACGCCCATCGGGTCGAGGTTCTCGATGGAGCAGATGATGACGACGTTGTCCTTGCCGTCGCGCATCACCTCCATCTCGAACTCCTTCCAGCCCACGAGGGACTCCTCGATGAGGACCTCGGAGTTCATGGAGAGCGAGAGGCCGCGGGAGACGATGTCCTCGAACTCCTCGACGTTGTAGGCGATGCCGCCGCCCGCGCCGCCCATGGTGAAGGCCGGGCGGATGACGCAGGGGAGCCCGATCTGGGCGAGCACGCGCCGTGCGTCGTCCATGTCGTTGGCGATCCCCGAGCGCGCGGACTCCAGCCCCGCCTTGGTCATGGCCGCGCGGAACAGGTCGCGGTCCTCGGCCTTGCGGATCACGGCGGCGTCCGCGCCGAGCATCTCCACGCCGAGGCGCTCGAAGGTGCCGCGGTCGTACAGGGCGAGGGCGGTGTTCAGCGCCGTCTGCCCGCCGAGGGTCGGCAGGATGGCGTCCGGGCGCTCCTTCTCGAGGATGCGCTCCACGACCTCCGGCGTGATGGGCTCGATGTACGTGGCATCGGCCATCTCCGGGTCGGTCATGATGGTCGCCGGGTTGGAGTTGACCAGGATGACCCGGTACCCCTCCTCCCTCAGGGCCTTGCAGGCCTGGGTCCCGGAATAGTCGAACTCGCAGGCCTGACCGATCACGATCGGTCCGCTGCCAATGATCAGGATCGACTCAAGGTCGTCTCGACGGGGCATCGCGCGGGGGTGGGGGGCTGGGGGCGGTGGGCGCGGTGTTCAGCCGAGTCGGCCAAACTTCCCAAGTAGACCAGATATGGCGGGGTTGATCCACGCCCCAGGGCCGATCCAGGCCCCCGGCGGGGGCGGACGCCTGGGACGCCCCCCCCGATCGGCCTGGTTCGGCGGGCGAGGAGCGGGGCCCAGGGGCGGGCCCGGTCGGACAGCGGAGCGTTAGACGTCCATCAAGGATGCATCAAGGCTGAGAAGATTGAAGGGTCGGGCCCCTCGGGCCCTCCATCATCGTCAGCGCTCGCCTCCACGGCTCCGAACCCCGCGACCGATGGTCCTCAAGCACGCGCCCCTCCCCCTCCTGCTCCTCCTGGCCGTCGGGTGCGCCGGGGGCGGCGAGTCGACGCCGCCCGACACGGGCTCCGCGCTCACCACCTACGCGGGCTTCGAGCGCGACTTCGTGACTCTCCAGGGGGACCAGGTCTTCGTGGGCTCCCTCATGCGGGGGGACAAGGATTTCGTCTCCGGCTCCTTCTCCATCATCGGGCAGGCGGACGAGGGCCTCGTGCTCGACTACTTCGGGAACGCCTTCCAGGCCTCCGACACCGTGGACCTGCCCGCGACCGTCCGGGTCCTGGGCGCGGTGCGGAACCGCAACCAGGCCACCCAGACCGTGGCGCTGCGCCTCGACCGGGACCGGGACCTCGGGTTCAAGTTCGACCCCTTCAACCCGCTCGAGACCTCCGAGACCACCCTGGTGGCGCCCAAGGCCGTGGCCCTGGCCCAGGTGGCGGGCTACATGATCGTGACCGACGCCGGCGACCCCGCCGTGAAGGTCTGGGGCAGCGCGGCCGCCGGCAACGTGGCCCCGGCGTTCTCCTCCTCGGTACCGGCCCCCGCCTGGGACGTGGCGCTGGACGAGCCTGCGGACCGGCTCTACGCCGCCCTCGTGGACGGCACGGTCGCCGTCTTCGACGACTTCCTCCAGACCCGGCCCGCGGCGCCCAGCCGGGTGATCGTCCCGTCGGAGAACGGGGTGGACCCCTCCGCCACGAGCCTGCGGGGGATCGTCCACTCCACCGCGCGCTTCGACGACCAGCTCATCCTCTGCGACATCGGCGCGGAGGGCGCCGCCGCGGGGAACGACGGCAGCCTCATCTTCATCGACGACGCCTCCACGGCGAACGGCCTCACCGTGCCGGCGCTGGTCATGCGGGACCCCGCCAGCGGCCTCATGGACCCCTCCGACGTGGTCCTGGCTCCGGACGGGCGCCTGCGGGTGGCCGACCCGGCGGCGGACCGGCTCTCCCTGTTCAACCCGGTCGAGGGCCCCTCGCGCTTCGCGCCGACGCCGGCGAGGACCAGCGCCCTCCAGAACGCCAACGGCATCGCCATCGAGCCCATCGGGGCCGAGCGCCTGGCCGGGGTCAGCGACGTGGACGACCCGGCCCTGGCCCTCTCCGGGCTCGTGGCCACCACCCGCCCGGCGGGGGGCGGCGGGAGCCTGCTGCGCCTGGCCGAGGACCTCCAGTCGGCGCCCTCGGCGTCCTTCGACGTGGGCGAGGACGTGACCTTCGCCACCCTCGACCTGGCCGGGGACGCGTACGTGGGGTACCCGGAGGGGGTGGCGGTGGTGAACCGCTTCGCCAAGCAGCGCGGCACGGGGCCCGACGTCGCCTTTGACGCCTCCCGCGACCGCAAGATCCAGAACGTCCTCGGGCCCTTCGACCCGCCGGACCCGATCGTCGAGCCCGTGGCCGTGGAGGTGGACGACCGGGAGTCGCTCCTCCTGATCGCCGACGTGGGGCTGCCCGGCATCTGGGTCTTCGGGCAGAACGCGGGGCCCACGGCCCAGGCCACGCGCCGGATCCGCAATGGCTTCACGGCGGGCGTGAACGTGCCCCAGGGCCTCGACTACGACGCCGACAGCGACACCCTCTACGTGGCCTGCTCCAGCGGGGCCGTGTTCGTGTACGAGTCCTTCGTGGCCGTACCCGGTGACCTTCCCGACCGGACGATCACGCCCGGCGACGCCCTCGGCGCGGTGCAGATCTCCACCGACCTGCGCAGCGTCGTGCACGACGCGGCCCAGGACCTCCTGATCCTGTCCGACGCGGGGGCCGCCGCGGGCGCGGGCCAGGACGGCTCGGTCTACGTGGTGAGCGGCGCGTCGACGGCCAGCGGGCTCGTCCCGGTCACGAGCCTCGTCTCGGGCGGCGCGACGCTGCTGGACGAGCCCCAGGACCTGGCCTGGAACGGGGGCACCCTGTGGGTGGCCGAGGCGAACGCCGGCCTGGTGCTCCGCTTCGACGACCTCCTGAACCTCTCCGGCGACGTCGCGCCCTCCGCGAGCCTGGCCCTGCCCGACGTCTTCTCCGTGGAGCTGAACCCCGAGTTCCTCTCCCCGGCGAGCGGCGGGTCGATCACCCTCGACTGACGTCCCCGCGAGCGCCACGGCGGGCCGCCGGCTCTCCGCCCCCGCGCGCTCAGGGCAGGAGCTCGTCGAGGCTCCGGATCACCTGCACCCCCTCGGGCGGAGCGGCGCCGCTCCGGTCCACGAGGACCGCCTCGAGGCCGGCGGCCCGCGCGCCCAGCACGTCGTTCTCGAGGGAGTCCCCGGCGTGGAGCGAGCCCTCGGCCCGGGCGCCCACGCGCCGGAGGGCCCGGTGGAAGAGCTCCGGATCGGGCTTCTCGAGGCCCTCGACCGCGCTGCTCAGGACCGCGTCCGGCCGGACGCCGAGGTCCCCGAGGAGCGGCTCGAGGGCGTGGCTCCAGTTGGAGACCACGGCGACCCTCCAGCCCGCCCGCCGGGCGCGCTCCACGACTTCCCGGGCGCCCGGGAAGAGCCGGAACGTCCGGGCGTCTGCGAACCGGGCGAAGAGGGCCTCCTGGGCCGCCGGCAGGTCGGCGCTGGACAGCCCGAGCCGTTCCACGAAGATGACCTCGATGAAGCGCTCGAACCACCCGCGGCTGTACCGGAACGCGCCGCCGACGGAGACCGGGAGGGTCGCGTGAACCTCGGCCATCAGCGCGCCCATGGTCGCCTCGTCCACGTCGAGCCCCCGCGCGGCGGCGGCCTCCGCGTAGAGGGCGGCGCGGGACGCGCGCTCGAGGGCGAGCGTGCCGCCGAAGTCGAGGAGCAGGGCGCGGGCGTGGGGCATGGCGTTCTGCCCTGGATCATGCCGACCCTCCTCGTCGCCGTCTCGTGGCTCTCGCTCTCCGCCTGCGTGAGCGTGCCCGTGGAGGACCCGCGGCGCGCGCGGGCCGAGGCCCACGAGCGCGTGGGGTCCTGGTCCGAGGCCGCCGCGCTCTGGTCGCAGATCTACCTGGACTCGGGCTTCCGGGACCTGGACGCCGGGCGGCAGGCGGCCAGCGCCTCGCTGGTGGCCGGGCGACCGGCGGACGCGCGCGCTCGCCTCGACGACCTGCTCGCGCGGCGGCCGGGGGACGCGGGCCTGCTGGAGCTGCGCGGGATCGCGTACGAGGACCTGGGGCTCCCGGCCGCGGCCCGGGCCGACTACGAGGCGGCGCTCGCCGCGGACCCCGCGCGACCGCGGGCCCTCTCCCGACTGGGGGACCTCGAGGTGCAGGCGGGGGAGGTGGACCGCGGCCTCGAGCGGCTGGCCGCCGGCGTCGCCCTCGACCCCACGGATCGCGGGGCGCAGCTGCGGCTCGGGCTCCAGCTCGCGCGGAGCGGGCGGCCGGACCCCGCGGCGGGGGCCTTCCAGGCGGCCTTCGCCGACGACGAGGTGTCGTCCCGCGTCCCCCTCGAGGCGCGGCTCGAGGCCGCCCGGCTCCTGCCGGGGGACGCGCGCTGCGCGCCCTGGCTGGAGCCCCTCGTGCGCGCCCGGCCCCAGCACACGGAGGCCCTCTGGCGGCTGGGTCAGTGCGAGTTCGCGGCGGGCCGTCGGGCCGCGGGACTGCGGCACCTGACCCAGGCCGCCGAGTCGGACCCGGGGGACGTGGCGGCCCTCGCCGCGTTCGCGGCGGCCCTGAGCCTCGCGGGGCGGTCGGAGGAGGCCGCCGCGGTGGTGGAGCACGCCCGGGGCCTCGGGCTGACGCCCGCGGAGCAGGCGCTGATCGACGGCGTCGCGCCGGCACCGGGCGACCCGTCGGGCGCTGGCGCCGGGGCGGGAGAGGAGGGCGCCGGGGGGGACTCGCCCGAGGTCGAGGCCGGCTCGGAGGGCGCCGCCGCCAGCGCGGCGGAAGGGCGGAGAGCGGGCCGGAGCGTCAGTCCCCGTCGGTGATCTTCCGCACGGCTTCCTCGAGCTTCTCCTCGAGCTCCTCCGCGAAGTCGTCCCCGAAGTCCACCGCGAGCACGTCGAGCTCCTCGAAGGTGAAGCGGCCCGTGTCCGGGCTGTACGGCACGCCGTACTCCCACTTGTTGCCGTCGGAGGCGTGGATGGTGATGGCGATCTGGTGATCGCCCTCGACGGGCTCGATGGTGTAGGAGACGACTTCGAACTCGGACATCGTTGGAGGTGGCGAGGGGGGCGGCTCGAGGGGCGCGGGCCGATCTTGCACGATCGCCCCGGCCGAGGCCACGGCGCGGGTCACTGGGGATTCGGCCCGAGGCGCTCGATGGAGGCGCCGGGGCGCAGGGTCCCGGGGGTCAGGACGCGGCAAACCCAGCCGCTGCGCCCCACCATGAGCTCGGGGAAGCGGGCGTCCACGGACTTCAGGGTCCGGCAGGGGGCCCGCACGTCGTGGATCTCCACCACGACCTCGTCCCCCAGGCGGAGGCGGTCCCCCGGGGCCAGGGCCCCGTCGTCGAGCCCGCGGGTCAGGACGTTCTCGCCGAAGGTCCCGGGTTCGACGCAGTCCACCCCGTCCTCCCGGAGGCTGGCGTACACCTCCTCGGAGAGCAGGCACACCGCGCGGTCCACGCCGCCGTGCCGGTGGTACCGGTGCCCGTCGCCCTCCAGGCCGAGGGT
>JASFWR010000187.1:0-7447 GCA_050049155.1 Planctomycetota bacterium
CGCGCTCCAGCGCGCGCGCTGCGAAGCACCTGGCGGCCTCCACGTACCCGGTCTCGTTCAGGGTGGTGAGGGCGTGCAGCGGCGTGTTGGTCACCGTGCGGCCCACCTCGCACACCTGCCGCTTGGACGTGTCGAAGAAGAACGTGGGGCGCACGATCCGGCGCCAGAACACGTAGAGGCTCCGGCGGTAGAGGGCGGACCCCATGTCCTGCTGGTAGCGGATGGTGCCGAAGGTGGCCTCGGCCCACACGCCGTCGGGCTGGTAGGGCCGCACGGGCGCGCCGCCGAGCTCGGGCTCGAGCAGCCCGGCGAGGGCGAGGGCCTGGTCGCGGAGCATCCACGAGGGCAGGCGCGTGCGGGAGGCGCGCGCGAGGCGCTCGTTGTGGGGGTCGTCCTGGAAGCCGGCGCCCCCGGCGCTGGCGGAGCGGCGGTAGGCGCTGCTCGTGACGATGAGGCGGTGGAGGGCCTTGAGGTCCCAGCCGCTGCGCACGAACTCCGTGGCCAGCCAGTCGAGCAGCTCGGGGTGGGTGGGCGCGGCGCCCTGGCGCCCGAAGTCGCCGGAGGTCGCCACGAGCCCGCGCCCCATGAGGGTCTGCCAGGCGCGGTTCACGGCGACCCGGGCGGTGAGGGGGTTCGCCGGGTCGACGATCCAGCGGGCGAGGGCCAGGCGGTCCCGCGGCGCGTTCGCGGGGAAGGGGGGGAGGAACGAGGGCGTGCCGGCGGTCACCTCCTCCATGGGCTCGAGGTAGCTCCCGCGGCGGAGCACGCGGGTGGTGCGCCTGCGGTCCCCGGGGAGCTGGTCCATGACCATCACGGGCAGGGCCCCGCCGCGCAGCCGCGCCGCCTCGGCCTCGAGGGCCCCGAGGCGCTCGGAACGCGCCGCCCAGTCCGGGTCGTGCTCGGCGCGGAAGCGGGCGCGGACCACGGACGGCGCCGCGTCGAGCAGCCCGAGGTCGAGGCCCTCCACCTCCTCCCCGACCCGCTTGAAGTAGATGCCGCTCCGGCCGCCGGTGTTGACGATCTTGATGAGCAGGTCGTTCTCGCCGGCGGAGAGGTCCACGGTGACCCGCTCCTGGTCGGGCTGGGCGCCGCGGGCCACGTTCTTGGCGAGGACCTCGGCGCCGTTGACCCAGACCTTGATGGCGTCGTCCGAGCCGAGGGAGAGCTCCATGCGCCGGGCGGTGGGCGCGGAGAGGCTCCGGCGGAAGTACATGGCCGCCACCTGGGGCGTGGACTCGTGGACCTGACCGTCCACCAGCTCGGGGGCGTCCGTGTACTCGGCCAGCGCCGCGTCCGAGGGCGCGCCGGGCTCCGGCCCGAAGGCGCGAGCGAAGAGCGAGCCGGGACCCTCGGCGCCCGGCAGGTAGGGGCCGGACGTGCGCCAGGTCCCCAGGTCCGAGGGCCGCGTGAGCGCGGGCTCCGCGACCACGCGCGCCCGCCACGCCGCGACCCAGCGGGCCTCGGCGGCGTCCAGCTCGGGGTCCGGCGCGAGGCGCGCGGCCTCGAGCTCGGCGACCTCCGCCGCGATGGCGTCGAGGCGAGCGCGGTCCTCGGGGTCGAGGTAGGGGAGGGTGGGCGCCGCGCGGCCGCCCTGGATCCGGCCGGACTCGGAGGTCTGGTTGAAGAAGTCGTAGAGCTGGAAGTACTCGCGCTGGGAGATCGGGTCGTAGCGGTGGTCGTGGCAGCGGGCGCAGCCGACGGTGAGCCCGAGCCAGGTGGTGGCCGTGGTCTCCACCCGGTCGAACACGTTCTCCGTGCGCGTCTCCTCCGCGATCCGGCCGCCCTCGCCGTTGTACATGTGGTTGCGGTTGAACGCCGAGGCGAGCACCTGTTCGGGCGTCGCATCCGGGAGCAGGTCGCCGGCCAGCAGCTCGACCGTGAGCCGGTCGAAGGGGACGTTCCGGTTCAGGGCGCCCACGAGCCAGTCGCGCCAGGGCCACATGGAGCGGGTGGGGTCCGCCTGGTAGCCGTCCGTGTCCGAGTAGCGCGCCGCGTCGAGCCACTCCCAGGCCATGCGCTGGCCGTAGGCGGGGCTCGCCAGCAGGCGGTCCACCGCCCGCTCGAACCGGTCGTCCCACGGGGACTCGAGGTAGGCCTCGAGGGCCTCGGGGGTGGGGGGGAGCCCCGTGAGGTCCAGGGTCACCCGCCGCAGGAGGGCGCCGGGGTCCGCCTCGGGTGCGGGGGTCATCCCTTCCCGCTCGAGCGCGGCGAGGACGAAGCGGTCGATGGCGCCGCGCGCGCCGGTGCCGTCGGGGAGGGGCGGCGGCATGGGGCGAGCCGGCGGCACGAAGGCCCAGTGCTCCTCCCAGACCGCGCCCTCCTGGATCCACCGCTCCAGGAGCCGGACCTCCTCCTCGCTCAGGGCGTAGTTGGAGTCGGGCGGAGGCATCCGCTCCTCGGGGAACTCCGAGCGGATGCGCGCCGCGAGCTCGCTGGCCTCGAGGTCGCCGGGCACGAGGACGGGGAAGCCTCCGCGGTCGGCGAAGGCGTGCTCCTTGAGGTCCAGGCGCAGGCCGGCCTTGCGCCCGGCCCCGTCCGGCCCGTGGCACGCGTAGCAGCGGTCCGAGAGGATCGGCAGCACGTCCCGGGCGAAGTCCACCGGGGGGAGGTCGCCGTCCCCGGCCGCCGCGGGGGCGGCGAGGGGGAGGAGGGCGAGGGCCGCGAGCATGGCCCCATGCTACCGAGGCGCGCCGAACCCGCGCCGGCGGTCCCGGTCCGTCCTCGATCCGATACCCTCCGACATGCTCCGCGCCGCCCTCCTCCTCGCCCTCGCCGCCGCCTCGCCCGCCGCGGCCCCTGCGGCGACCGCCGACGACCCGCCCCGCCTCAACGTCCTCTGGCTCTCCGTCGAGGACATGAGCCCCTGGATCGCGGCCTACGGCGACCGCACGGTCCCGACGCCGAACCTCGACGCCTTCGCGGCCGAGGCGCTGCGCTACGACAACGCCTTCGCGGACACCCCGGTGTGCGCGCCGGCTCGCACCGCGCTCATCACGGGCATGTACCCCACGCGCATCGGGGCCATGCACATGCGCGTGCGGTCCCGCAGCAAGTCCGCGGGCGACGAGGCCTACGGGGACCTGCCCCTCTACGAGGCGGTGCCGCCGGCCTTCGTGCGCTGCTTCCCCGAGCACCTGCGGCTGGCGGGCTACCACACCACCAACAACGCGAAGACCGACTACCAGTTCGTGGCGCCGCCGGCGGTGTGGGACCGCTCCGCCCGCAAGGCGAGCTACCGGGACCGGCCGGCGGGCAAGCCCTTCTTCGCCGTGTTCAACCACTCCGGGACCCACGAGAGCCAGGCCTTCCCGGAGTCGCGCCGGCGCCCGGAGGCGGTGTCCCTGGCGGACGTCCCGATCCCACCCATCTACCCGGACACCCCCGCGGTGCGCGACGCCATGCAGCGCACGTACAACAACATCGCGGCCATGGACACCTGGTTCGGGAACCAGCTCCAGAAGCTCGCGGACGAGGGGCTCGCGGACTCCACCGTGGTGTTCTTCTTCTCCGACCACGGCGTCGGTCTGCCCCGCGGCAAGCGCTCGGTGTACGGCACGGGGACCCGGGTGCCCCTGCTCGTGCGCTTCCCCGACGGCCGCTGGCCCGAGGGCCTCGCCCCCGGCACGGCCACGGACCGGCTGGTGAGCTTCATCGACTTCGGGCCCACCGTGCTCAGCCTCGCCGGCGTCGAGCCCGACCCGCGCCTGGACGGCCGCGCCTTCCTGGGCGAGTTCGAGGCGCCCGCCCGGGAGGCGGTCTTCCTCCACGCCGACCGCTTCGACGCGGCGCGGGACCGGACGCGGGCGGCGACGGACGGCCGCCGGCTGGTGATCCGGAACCTCATGCCGGAGGTGCCGCACCTCATCGCCAACGCCTACCGCGAGCGGATCCCCATGACCCGGGACCTCTACGACCTGCGGGACGGTGGACCGAGGGCGTCGGCCCGCGCGCCCGGCCAGTGGCAGACCGGCTCGACCCGCCGGCCGGCGGTGGAGTGGTACGACCGGGCGGACGACCCCTGGGAGGTCCGCGACCTCGCCGGAGCGGGCCTGGACGAGGCGGCCAGCGCGCCGTTCCTCGCCCTCGACGCGGCCCTCGAGGCGTGGATGCGCGACACGGACGACCTCGGCCTCGTGGTGCCGGAGGAGCGGATGGTGCGCGAGCGCATGTGGGGCGGCGCCGACGCGCAGCCCGCGACCGCGGTGCCCGAGATCGTCCCCCTGTCCACCGGCGGCGCCGTCGGCTTCGACTGCCCGACGGAGGGCGCGTCCATCGCCTACCGCTTCCGGGAGTCGGACGGGTGGCGGCCCTTCGGTGGGGAGCCCATCGCCGTGCCCCCCGGCGCCACCCGGGTCGAGGCCGTGGCGCACCGCATCGGCTTCCTGCGCTCCGAGGCGGTCGCCCGGGAGCTGTGAGACGGGCCGGCGGCGGGCTCAGCGCGCGGTCGGCCCGGGCGCGGACGGCTCCGTCGGGTCGGGGCGCGGCCCGAGGGTCACGGTCACCGGGTAGTGGTCGGAGACCTCGTCGAGGACGCCGCCCCGGGGCATGGTGGCGGCGGTGGCGCGGGCCATGGCGGCGGGGGAGAGGAGGATGAAGTCGATGCGCTCGAGGAAGCCGGCCTGGGCCTCCTCCTCGCGGGCGTGCCCGAGCACCCGCGAGGGGAAGGTGCCGCCCCGCGCGGCCTCCTCGCCCATGAGGCGGTAGGCGGCGTCGGCGACCCCCGCCTCGGCGAAGCGGGCGAGCACGCCGTAGTCGAAGGTGCTCGAGCCGATGAGGTTCTTGCCGGACGCGCGCCGCTCGCGGAGCGGGGCCTGGCCGTCGAGGAAGGCGCAGTCGAGGGGGTGGTGGGCGTTGAAGTCACCGAGCACGACGACCTCGCGCCCCTCGGCGACGAGCCGCCGGACGAGGGGCGCCACCACGGCCACCTCTCGGCGGCGAAACCGCCAGTCCCCGGGGTGCAGGTGCACGACCACCACGTCGAGTCCGGCGGTGCGCGCGTGCAGGTAGCCGTGGTGCATGCCCTCCAGCCGCCGCTCCACCACCTCGATGGGGGTCCGTGAGGTGAGCGCCACGGGGTAGCCCGACTCCTTCGCCATCACCGCGTGGCCGTGGCCCCAGGCGCGGGCGGTCTCCAGGAGCCGCGCCTCGGTGAACCCGTTGACCTCCTGGAGGGCGACCACGTCGGGGGCCTGCGCGTCGAGCCAGGCCTGGGCCGCCTCGACCTGGGTGCGGTCGAGGAAGCCCCGCAGGACGTTCCAGGTGATGACGCGGGTGGACCCGTTCGACGGGGAGGGCCCGGCCAGCGGGCGCGCGGCGAGCGCGACCGAGAGACCGAGGGCGGAGAGGAGGACGCAGAGTGCGGCGCCGCGGCGGGGGTGGAGCATGTCCCGAGGCTAGCGGCTCCCGGCGGCGACGGAGCCCGCGGAGGGACGAAGGCGGCGACGCCGGCAGCGACGTCGGCGGGGGGCGGCCCCCGGCCGGGTACCATGGGCTCCGGCGGAGGCCGTGACGATGGAGGAGTCGGAGCTCGAGGAGACCCTGCTGGAGGCGTACCGGGCGACCCACTACGAGGTCTTCCCGCCCGCGGCGCTGACCCTCCGCGTGGGGCGGCGCTGCGACGGGCTCGCGGCGTTGATGGAGGAGCACGACGTGGGCGCTGCGGCGTACGTGACCGCGTGCAACCCGCGCAGCGAGGCCCTCCCGGCGGCGGAGAACGAGGCGCGCTGCGCGGCGCTGCTCGCGGAGCTCGTGGCGGAGGGGTACACCTGCCTGGCGGGTGAGGGGCGGCACCCGGACGGGGGGTGGACCCCCGAGCCGAGCCTCCTGGTGCTCGGGCTGGAGCGGGAGGCGGCGCTGGCGCTCGGGCGACGCTGGGAGCAGAACGCGGTGCTCTGGGCCGGACCGGACGCCGCCCCGGAGCTGGTGCTGCTCCGCTGACGGCGCAGGGGCAGGACTTACTCGCCTCGCACGGGGCTCGCCGGGCGAAGTCCGAGGGGCGCGGTGGGCCATCCGCTACCATCCCCCGCGCCGACCCCGACCCTCCCATGCCCTCCGAGTACCGAACCACCCGCCGCGTCGACTTCGCCGACACGGACATGGCGGGCATCGTGCACTTCGCCAACTTCTTCCGCTGGATGGAGTCGGTGGAGCACGAGTTCTTCCGGTCCTTCGGGGTCCGGGTGCACGAGGCGAAGGCCTTCGGCTTCGTGCGGGCGCACGCGTCCTGCGACTACCAGCGCCCCGCCCAGTACGACGACGAGGTGCACGTGCACCTGGCCGTGGAGAGGAAGACGGCCAAGGCCGTGCACTACCGCTTCACGTTCGGCCTCGCGCCCGCCGAGGGCGCCGCGCCCGAGCCCATCGCCACCGGTCGCCTCGAGGTGGTCTGCGTCACCCGCGACACGCCCGGCGGCCCCATCCGCTCCACCGAGATCCCCCCCTCCATCGCCGACCAGCTCGAGGTCGCGCCGTGACCCACCCCGCGCTCAGCACCGCGCTCGCATCCATGCCCACCTCCAACGGAGCTGCCGGCGGCAGCAACCTCTGGCTGATCTTCGCCCTCATGACCGTGGCCAGCTGGGGGCTCTACGGCATCTTCCTCCACATGGGGCAGATGGGGATGAAGGACCCCGTCAACGGCCGCTACAAGGCCTTCCTCATGGTCGGCGTCGCGTACGTCCTCGTCGCGGTGCTCGCGCCCGCGGCGATGATGATCGTCAACGGCTCCGACTGGAAGATGCCCTTCGACGGCTGGACGCGCTCGCTCATCGCCGGCGGGGTCGGCGCCATCGGCGCCTTCTGCGTGCTCCTCGCCTTCGGGGCCAAGGGGCAGCCCGCCGTGGTCATGTCGATCATCTTCGCGGGCGCGCCCGTGGTGAACGCGGTGGTCGGGCTCACGCTCCACCCGCCCAAGGGCGGCTTCTCCGCGATCTCCTGGCAGTTCTACGCGGGCATCCTGCTGGCCGCGATGGGCGGCATGCTCGTGATGCTCTACAAGCCGGCGCCCGGCGCCGCGCCCCCGCCGCCCACGGCCGAGCCCGCCCCCGCCTCCACGGGGGACTGACCGTTGGGGGACGAGCCGCTGCTCCGCCTCGAGGGCGTGACCAAGACGTTCGGGGAGGGGCCCGGGCGCACCGAGGTGCTGCGCGGCGTCGACCTCTCCCTCGCTGCGGGGTCGAGCCTCGCGGTGGTCGGTCCCTCGGGCTGCGGCAAGAGCACGCTCCTGAACATCGCCGGGACCCTCGAGCCGCCGACGGCGGGGCGGGTGCGGCTCGGGGCCGAGGAGCTCACGGGTCGGGGCGCGGACGAGCTCGCGGCGTTCCGGGCGTCGTCACTCGGCTTCGTCTTCCAGCACCACCACCTGCTGCCCCAGCTGACGGCCCTGGAGAACGCCCTTCTCCCCGCGCTCGCCGAGCCGGGGTCGCCGACGCCCGCTTCCCTCGAGGAC